>CACZOG010000228.1 GCA_902782715.1 uncultured Lachnospiraceae bacterium
AAGATCCTTATATGTATGATCGCCCATGGAAAGCTTAAGATAGGCAATAAAATCTTTGATGCATTCATTGCCCTTTCCCTTATTAAGACTCATATCAGTGTAAAAAGATATGTGATATTTATTCAGCATATAGATCATTATGTCCGACAGATTGTTTGTTCTTAAAAGAATCGCCGAGCTTCGACCCGTATGGTACGATTCCGACAGCTTCCTGGCCACATATTCATATTCTTCACTCTTCGATCTGAAATTTTTTATATCAAATATCCCTTTTTCGGCATCTTTCTTACTGACGATCTTCTTTTTAAAACGATCCTTGTTTTTGGAGATAAGCTTAACCGAAGCGCTCACTATGTATTTATCACATCGATAATTAGTTTCGAGTTTCATGAGTTTCGCATTAAAATCATCTATGAATCTGTAACATATCTCGCTTTTTGAGCCTCTGAAAGCATAGATCGACTGATCTTCATCTCCTACGGCAAATACCGGCTTATCTTTAAAAAGAAGTTTTACAATTTCATACTGTTTCATATTGATATCCTGAAATTCATCAATAAGACAGTAATCATATTCGCTTTTCTTCTTCTGTAAATAATCCGGATTGTCTTTAAATATCTTCGTTAATATCTCGGAGAAATCATCATAATCCATTAAGCCTTCTTCATACGACTCTCTTATATATTTGTCATATATAAGCGGGAATCTGTCTTTTCTGACAGATGTCGGATTAAACTCTTCAGGGTTTAGATCAGAGTTTTTAAGAAAAGAAAGCTCGTCAATAAACTTCTGAATATCGATATCTTTTTCTTTAATACCAAGATCCAAAAGCACTCTTTTTATGATATTCAGTTTTTCTTTATGGGTAATAACAGAGAATTTCTGACTTTCGAAGTCGTTTATCATCGAATAGAAAAGTGCATGGAATGTACAGAACGTAACTTTGGAATCCTTGCACAGATCTGAGAATCTCGACTTCATCTGCAAAGCGGCAGCACGCGTAAATGTGATAACAAGAATCTTATCAAGCGGTATTTTGAAATGTTCGTTTAAATACCTTATACGGTGAGTAAGTACCGCCGTTTTGCCGCTTCCGGGTCCCGCAATAACAAGCTGCGGGACCGGTTCGGCCTCAATGACCTTTATCTGATCGTCATCAAAGTTCATTATTAAGTTTTTCTATAGCCGCTTCAATTCTTTTAAGCGACTCTTCCTTTCCGAGTATTTCAAGTATTTCGGTTGCACCGCAGGGAGTCATCTGCTTTCCGGAAAGTGCCGTTCTGATCGGCCAGAGAACTGTACCGTTCTTTAATTCCTTCTTGGCGGCAAAATCAACAAGCGCCTGATAAAGATTGTCGTTATTGTAATCGGCCGCATCAATGGCTTCAAGCGTTCCCTTAACTTCTTTTAAAACATCAAGAGAAATAGCCTTATCGGTTTTCATTTTCTTATGAACATACATTTCCGAATCATATTCGGGCATCTCTTCAAAGAAATCAATATGATCTTTGATATCGGGGAATATCTCTATTCTGCTCTTTACCATCTCGGCGATCTTCTTTAGATCAAGATCCTTCTTTATGACTTCTTTTATATAAGGCATTGCCATATCATAGAACTCATCAAAATCCATTGCCTTTAAATATTCGCCGTTCATCCATTTTAATTTTGTATAATCGAAAACCGCAGGGGATTTATTGATATGACGATAGTCAAAGTTCTTGATAAGCTCGTCCATTGACATGATCTCCTGATTTCCTTCGGGACTCCATCCTAACAGAGCAACAAAGTTAACGATCGCATCGGATAAAAATCCCTGCTCTATTAAATCGTCATAAGAAGAATGACCGCATCTTTTGGATAATTTGGTGTGATTTTCATCCGTAATGAGCGGACAGTGAACATATACGGGAACTTCCCATCCGAAAGCTTCGTAAAGTCTGTTGTACTTAGGAGAAGAAGAAAGATACTCATTTCCTCTTACTACATGCGTGATCCCCATAAGATGGTCATCAACAACATTTGCGAAATTGTATGTGGGAAATCCGTCGGATTTGATAAGGATCATATCGTCAAGTTCGGAATTGTCCACGCTTATCTCACCGTAGATCTCATCTACAAAAGTGGTTGTACCCGTATTAGGGTTATTCTGTCTTATAACATAGGGCTTTCCTGCTTTTAAATTGGCTTCAACTTCTTCTTTGGACAAAGACAGGCAGTGTTTGTCATATACATTTATCTCTTTATCGCCTTCTTTTCTGTTTAAAGTTGCAAGACGTTCCTTATCGCAGAAACAGTAATAAGCTTCGCCCTTATCGATCAACTGTTTTGCATACTCAAGATAAAGACCGCTCTTTTGTCTTTCAGACTGAACATAAGGTCCGAATCCTTTGTCTTTATCAGGTCCTTCATCATGAATAAGTCCTGTTTTTTCAAGAGTTCTGTAAATGATATCAACCGCGCCTTCAACATATCGTTCCTGATCGGTATCTTCTATTCTTAATATGAAGTCACCGTCTTCATGCTTTGCGATCAAATACGCAAATAAAGCGGTCCTTAAGTTGCCGACATGCATTCTTCCGGTGGGTGAAGGTGCGAATCTTGTTCTGATCTTAGTCATTATAATGCTCCTTAATTAATAATATGATAATTACATTGATTTAATTATTTACAGCTCAGATATAACGAATCAATCGCCTGTCAAATATGTAATTGACTTGAATATTATAATATTCTTTTCGTAAAATGTGAAGTCTGTGAAACAATCATATAAACCCAAACACAAAGATATAGAATTAAATTGACACAGATGTTAAAATAATATTTCGAAACGAACAACATACGTTTCACTTATGAATATGAGGTAAACACATGATATTAAGCGACCAGCACATGCATTCGACATTCTCCGGTGATTCCAAAGCCGAAATGGACGATATGATCAATGCAGCCATATTAAAAGGTTTAAAAACAATATGTTTCACGGATCATTACGATCCTTTATTCCCGGGGTATCTGCCGGGTAATGAAGGTATTTTCGATCTTAACGTCGACAGATATATGATAAAAGCCAAAGAAATAAGAAACAATGCATTACTTCAGTCAAAGATAAACGTAAGGCTGGGTATCGAGCTCGGGATCTATCCTGAAGTTAACGAAGTCTGCAGAAATATCATAAGATCAGCCGATTTTGATTTTGTGATCCTTTCTTCTCATACGGCAAAAAAGATCGATCCGTATTTCCCTTCATACTGGGAAGGCATCACTCCTTACGAAGGAATTAGGATGTATTTCGAAGA
>CACZOG010000229.1 GCA_902782715.1 uncultured Lachnospiraceae bacterium
CTCTCCGACCTCTCCATCATCGACCTCATCTTCAACCTCGCCGGCGAAAGCCTCATCTACCTCAACAAACTTTAAATCGGAGGATGCCTTGTTGTTTATCAAGCAAAAGTTCAGTTTCGTTTGGCATCAGTTTCTTGAAGTATGCCAGCTTCTGAATCATGAACGTAAACCTTACATTGTCTCATACTCCAACTGCTTAATATCAATGTTTATTTGAAGACCCAATGTGTCTAGAACTGTCAACAGAGTAGTCAGCTGCGGATTTCCCTCTCCCCGTTCGATTGCTACAACGGTATTAACAGCCACACTCGCTAAATCAGCCAACGTCTGCTGGTTGATTCCAAGTTTCTTCCGCCTTTCCTTGATGGCATTTCCTATTTCTTGTTGTGTCATAATCCCAACATATTGCGATTTTGTCGCAAAGATAGTATATTCGTCACAAATAAAACAAGAAAAATCTCAATAAAATGCGATTTTCACTTCTCACTTCTTACATCAGACATCATTCCCTTCGCTTAACACATTATCTGTATATACATCACCCGCACCAGAAAGTTCCCGATCCGAGTGTTTATTTTTATTCAAATAAAAAATGTGAAGTAATCGCATCGATATATCAGAAAGAATCCATATCGTTGACCTTTGTCGAAGGTACTCACATTCGGAAAAGTTCAAACAAGTTTTGCTTTTCACTCATTTATTCGTACCTTTGCAAATCATAATTCAAAAGAAATGAAGACGTACAACAAACCATTCGATAAGAACGAATCTGTGATGGCAAATGAGCCCTTAATCATGAATGTCATGAATAACAGAAATGACATCAATCGTGCTATCACAGGAGATGAGCTACTTAATCGTTTACGTCCGAGAATCAAGAGCCTATTCCGATGAAACAGGTTTTATTTGCCCCCGAAGTTGAGGAAGATCTCTATCAGTTGGTAAGAATACTTGTCGAAAAAGAATACTTCGGAACGTATGAATATGCCGTATCCTATGTTGAGGATATGGTAAACTACATTAAGGAAAACATTGGCACCTATCCCCATAAGAACGCTCCCCTCTACTTTCATCGATACGGAGAGAATGCAAAATACATAACCTACAATAAAAGTAGCAATACTACGTGGTATATTATATTTGAAGAAAAAGACGAAGCTTTTCTCGTAACGTACATCACCAACAATCACATCAACGGACAGTATTTCAACGTCTAAACATTCATACGATTACACATTATTATATACAGCACTCGCACCAGGCTAGTTCCTGATGCGAGTGAATTCGTATTCCAGTAGTCGAATACTGCGAGAGAGTTTAAGTACAGCTTTAGTTTAAAGTAGGGAACCCCATACATTAAATATCGATTAATATTAATGATAAATGTTATAAAGATTATTTTATTCTTAACATCTCAATTCCTCCTTCTTGTACATCTATCACTCCAAGACTGCATTTCTTTACATACTGTAATGGTATCTTATATAAAGAAGGATTCTCGCCGTCGCCGTCTTTCACCTTTTGTGACTTTTCTTTATTGGGTTCCATACCATCAAAAACACTCCAATACCATTGTGACCCATCAGATTCTTCCGAAAAAACTCTTAGTGTAATGTTTTTATGCAGTCCTGGTACCTGATATGCTTGCCAACATCCTGAAGGAAGTCCTTCTGTGGTTAAGAAGATTGCTTTATATTTTGCAAAAAGACTATCCGATGAAAGTCCCACATGAATTCCATTATCAAGTTGCAATTTACTTGAATGCACTTCGATTGATGAAATGATACCTGATTCGTCACATCTTGCAACCAATAATGTGTCGTCTTCATAGATGACAGTAGCATTACTAGAAATTCCTAATAGCTCAATTTCATCTTCACCAAGCCTAGTATTATAATCTTTGTACTCTTTCTCGTTAAGTTCTAAATAATGATCTCCAACAAGTATATCAAATGTTTTCTCCCATTTGAAACTATCATAGAATTCCCCCTTAGGTGGAATGTTTTTTACCGATTTCCCTATAATGAATGGCTCAACTCCTTTCTCCGTGATAGTTGGAAAAAACGATGTCGTTTCCTCTACAGTTTGTTTGTTTTCATAATTGTTTGCTTTTGTGCTGCAAGATGTTAATGTCATGCCTAAAAGAGCACAAGTAATGAAATAGGATGTTTTCATAATGATTATTAAGTTTTAAAGTTTGAAATAAATGAAGTTCTATTTAATAATTTGTTTGGAGTAATTTTTTTAATCTAGGCTTAACAAGAAATCTGTATTCTTATTGAATGTAATCTAATACGTCCAATTGTGAACGGATATAACCTTTTTTGTTTTCACATCCACGGTTACTGTAGCCGCCCAATCTCTAAATACACCCTCTAACCTATATGTTCTAGTGTATTGATCTTCAGAAGTCAGTATGTATTCTGTATGGTTACGTATTAATCCTTCAGGAGATCCAACAAGTATTCTTCCTTGTTTGAATAATGCATCCACATATTTCTTTCCATATTTTCTATATAATTCATTCCATTTTTGACGTTCTCTTTCTTTTTCAACCTTTTCCTTTTGCTCATTAATTCTAATACTCTCTTTTTCATCTATTATATGTCTTTCCATTGCATCCAAAGTCCATCCGTGTATCCCCTTTAAATAAATTGTCTGCTCACCTGTTGGCTTTGTAAAAATACCACAGAGTCTTTCTTTTGGATTATTAGGTATGTCTTTCGAACAAAGAATATCTATAACTTCTTGAGAGTGAATAAAACCAATGAAATAACTACCGTCGCTAAAAGTATATTTGAAAGGATCATAATAGTAGGGATCATTGCTAATAAGTATGTTGTATTTTCTTATGCCATCTTGTACATTTTTAATTCTTTCTTTTAACTCGTCTGAAATATATGCCCCAAGTTTTTCTATAATATAGTTGTATTGATTGTATACAGTTTTATCCTCATGAAGACTGATACATTCAATGGAATATGGATTGTCACAGTTTTTTATCCTCTTTTTAAAGATAAGACTGGAGTTTTCTTCGGTTTTTTTCCATTCCAAAGTATCTCCGTTGTTGCTTTTGATTGTCAGATGCTTATATTCGGGACAATATGAATAAACACATGTATAATCATCCCCTAAGTCTATTGAAATATCATCTGCCTTCATGTCCCATGCATAGCCATCTGATATATCCGTTTCAACCGTAAAGTGCAAGGTGGCAGATTCCCTGTCATCAGCAAAAGCTAATGCAAGTAAATATGCCTGTTCTCTGCTATTACGACTATCTCTCCAAATCCCATCCAAATCACTTTTAACAATCTCTAAAGATAAATCCGATAAAAAAGTCTTAGATTGCAAATTTGAGGAATTTCCTGTGAAATCCCTCTGAACTTGAACAGGTTCCCTCAAAATCAAACTAGCATCGACATTTCTCCTATATTTTTTAGGATTACAAAAAGAATAGTTAATCCCATCATATTTAACGCCATCAAATATACCATTTTTCAAATTGTAAACAACACTTCCTTCCGAGACATCAATGGAGAAATTCCCCTTAAAAGTTAAACCTGTGGACAAACACAACTCTCCGTTGGTAACAGTTAATCCATCAAAAGATCCAGTTATTTTATCATAAATATCAAAATTATTCATGTATCTCTGCTTTACCACTAGTAAAACACCATCGCCCAAAGGTTGTTTTTTTACTACTTCACCATTATAATAAACATTGTTGTTGTATTTAATGATTTTTGTTTTTGCAGAAATTGATAAACTAAAAGCCATACAAAATAACAATAAAGCAATCATTATTCTATTTTTAAAAACTCTTTTGAATTTGTTATTCATATTTGATTATTAAAAAATTTTTAAAGGTTTAAAAGGTTATAGCATTAATCTTTAATATTAAATATTTTGATTCTTATGTTGAAGTTTATTCTTTTGGGGTTCTATCCAAAGGTGCCAACAGCTATTCCTCTACGATATTTTGGAACGTATTCCATGGCGAAAGTCTAGCATACTTGCTTTTTGTACCTACCGGTACATATAATGTCTGTATTTCAGGAAGGAAACAGTCAATACCTGTCATCGGAGGATTATTACATTTTATATGTACCGAAGTCAAGCCTGAGCAATATTTGAAAGCATTATGATCAATGTATGTAACACTATTAGGAATCTCTACCGAAGTTAAACCGGTGCAATACCCGAAAGCGTAATTATATATACTTTTGACACTATTAGGAATCTTTATCGAGGTCAAGTTGGTACAGCCTTCGAATGAACTCCAACCAATACTCGTAACACCATTAGGAATCTCTATCGAAATCAAGCTTGAGCAGCGTCGGAAAGTCCAACCACCAATACTTGTAACATTATTAGAAATATTGATAGAAATCAAATCAGTACAATCTTCGAATGCATTCTCATCAATACTTGTAACACTATTCGGAATATCTATCGAAGTCAAACCAGTACAGCCAGAGAAAGCACCCCAACCAATACTTGTAACACTATTCGGAATATCTACCGAAGTTAAACCGGTACAACCTTCGAAAGCACGTTCACCAATTCTTGTAACTTTATATTTTTTAAAGCCTATTTTAAGCCATGTGGGTACAAACACAGCATCTTTGTTAAATTCCCTAGTATCACATAAAACTTCTGCTTCTGGTGGATTATTGGATATTATCTTGTAATATAATAATCCATCAAAATAACCTTTTTCTGTCAATGAAGAAGAAGATAATTCAACTGTTCTTTCCTCGACCTTTGGAGAAGTATCGCCACATGAAATAACAAGTGCGAGAAGTGACATCACTAATAAGAATCTAAATTTTTTCATAATACTTTAGGATTTTATAGGTTAATAATAAAGTTATTCATGTCCATATATAAACAAAGAAAACGTGGACAAATTACTTCGTCTACGTTATTCGAGGTATCGGCAAACACCCATGTAGCTTAAACGAGTAAAAAGCCCACGCTAACAGCGTGAACTATCTACTTCAGTCCTTGCTACATTCTTTAATTTTGCCGATTTCCGAATAACAAGAATCAAAAGTGGACGTCCAGTCTATGTCCTTAGTTTATGGTGTTATGTCTTCATTCTTATAAGGTTTAAGGGTTAATGTTTAAGGGTTAAAGACCTTTTTGCTTACATAAGACATCAGACTTCAAACATCAGACATCTTACTTGTAAAGGTTATAGGTTAAGAGTTATATTCTGAAATATCTTCTGCAACATGGGA
>CACZOG010000230.1 GCA_902782715.1 uncultured Lachnospiraceae bacterium
AACGAAGCGGCTAAAAGAAATTTTAAGGGAAAAGAACTCTTACTCAGAGAACTTATCAAATATCAGGATATTTCATATTCCTTCATTACGGGAAAGATGAATGTGTCCGCACAGACGATCGCATCGTTAGTTAAAAGCGGAGCGATCAAGGTCACGGAAGAGACGGTATACAGAAACCCGATCAAATTCGATAAACCCGTGGATACCGAAGTAAATCTCTCCGATGAACAGAAGAAGATCGTCGATGATGTAAACGCTGATCTTCAAAAAGGAGAGCGAAATACATATCTGATCCACGGAATTACGGGTTCGGGCAAGACGGAAGTCTATATGCGTCTTATCGAGGACAGGTTAAAAGAAGGAAAACAGGCGATACTTCTTATTCCCGAGATCGCACTTACGTATCAGAACCTTATGAGATTCTATGCGAGATTTAACGATTCCGTAAGCGTCATCCATTCGAAGATGACTGCGGGTGAGAGATACGATCAGTTCCTTCGAGTAAAAGAAGGAAAAGTAAAGATCATGATAGGACCGAGATCGGCACTTTTTACACCGTTTGAAAATCTCGGGATCATTATCATAGATGAAGAACACGAAAGCTCGTACAAGGCAGACAATATGCCCAAGTATCATGCGAGAGAAGTTGCGGCGAAGCTTGCCGAATTAAGTGATTCGATACTTGTCTTAGGATCCGCAACACCTTCGATCGACAGCTACTACAGGGCTCAGACCGGCGAGTATAAATTATATAAATTAAACAGAAGATTAACGGGTAATACGCTTCCCACGGTCTATGTCGAAGACATGAGGGAAGAGTTAAAAGAAGGCAACAGATCGGTCTTCTCGAGAAGGCTTCATTCACTTATAGAAGACAGACTCGATAAGCATGAACAGATAATGCTCTTCTTAAACAGAAGAGGAGTTTCGGGATTCGTATCCTGCAGGGAATGCGGCGAAGTGATCAAATGCCCTCACTGCGATGTGTCACTTTCACATCACAGGGACGGAATGCTTAAATGCCATTACTGCGGATTCGAGAAACCTTTCTCAAATATCTGTCCGAAATGCGGAAGCGATAAAGTCAGGGGCTTCAGAGCGGGAACTCAGATGATAGAGGATTTCGTAAGAAAAGAATTTCCTCAGGCACTGATCTTAAGAATGGATGCGGATTCGACCAAGAAACAGGAAGATTACGAATCCATACTTGCAAGATTCTCAAACGGCGAATCGGACATCCTTATCGGTACACAGATGATCGTCAAAGGACATGATTTTAAGGGCGTGACTCTGGTCGGGATCGTTGCAGCGGATATGGCTTTAAATGCCGAAGATTACAGAGCGGGTGAGAGAGCATTCCAGCAGATGGTTCAGGCGAGCGGAAGATCGGGAAGAGGAGACAATCCCGGAGAGGTAGTCATTCAGACATACAATCCCGACCATTATGCGGTTCAGTACGCCAAGAAGCAGGATTACGAAGCATTTTACGAGGATGAGATATCTTACCGTAAGCAGATGATGTATCCGCCTGTCGGAAATCTTTTAGGGATCCAGATAACCGGGGATGACGAAAAAAGAGTTAACAGATTATCCAAAGTCATTTCTGATATCATTGATAAGATGCCGATAAGAGATGAGATCGCTAAAATTGGTCCGGCGGAAGCGAATCTTTCGAAGAAATGCGATCTTTACAGAAGGGTAATATATATTAAAAGCCCCGATTACGAGAAACTCGTGGCAATTAAGGATAAAACGGAAGAAGAAACAGACAAGTTTAATTTAAGCAGGGAAACCGTCATGTTTGACTTTAATCCGATGAACGGTTTTTAAAGGAGGTAAAAATGGCACTCAGAAAAATCAGAGAAATGGGCGACGACTGTTTAAGAGCCGTATGCAAGGAAGTTACTGAAATAACACCCAGAATCGAAGAACTGGTTGAAGATCTTATAGATACCATGTACGAGGCAGACGGCGTAGGTCTTGCAGCACCTCAGGTGGGTATAAGAAAAAGGATCGCCGTAGTAGATGTGGGAGAAGGTCCCGTTGTATTGATCAATCCCGAGGTTGTATCTGCAGAGGGTGAGCAGACAGGAAATGAAGGCTGCCTTTCGGTACCCGGCAAATGCGGTGTCGTTACAAGACCTCTTAAGGTTAAAGTTAAGACACGTAACATGAACTGGGAATGGGAAGAGATCGAAGGCGAGGAATTGTTCGCAAGGGCAATGCTTCATGAGATGGATCACCTTGACGGAATCCTCTATGTGGATAAGGTTGAAGGCGAGCTTATGGATGTTGAAGCTCCCGAAGAAGATTAGTTTACATAATTTTATTTGGTTAACATAATTCAAACAACTTTATCAGATAACTGTTCAGATAAAAACGAGGAAATATATGAAAATAATATTCATGGGAACACCGGATTTCGCGGTGGGAGCTTTGAAAAAATTATATGAAGCAGGTCATGAGATCGTTCTGGTCGTAACACAGCCCGACAGACCGAAGGGAAGAAGCAAACTTTATATTCCTTCTCCGGTTAAAGAAGAGGCGCTTAAACACAACACGGAAGTTTTCCAGCCGGACAGGATCAAGAAGCCCGAGAACGTTGAAGTATTAAGAAAATATGATGCAGATGTTTTCGTGGTTGCCGCATTCGGACAGATCCTTTCCAAAGAGATCCTTGATATGCCTAAGTACGGATGTATCAATATCCATGCTTCACTTCTTCCTATGTACAGAGGTGCCGCTCCTATCCAGTGGGCGATCCTTAACGGTGAAGAAAAAGCGGGCGTAACCATCATGCAGATGGATGAAGGACTCGATACGGGAGACATGCTTCTTAAGGCAGAAACAGTGATCGAAGATAACGATACGGCCGATACGCTTCATGATAAATTATGCGATCTGGGTGCAGACTTGATCGTTGAAGCACTTGATAAGCTTGAAAAAGGTGAGTTAAAAGCGGAACCTCAGCCCGAAGGACCTTTGTTCTATGCTTCGATGATAAAGAAAGAAGACGGTGCGCTTGATTTTAACGAATCTGCTTCAAAACTTATTCTTAAGTTAAGAGCATTTAAATCATGGCCCGGAACATATGCACTTTTTAACGGACAGCTTATGAAGATAACCGAAGCGAAAGCGTTAACGGAAACTTCAGATGAAGCCAACGGAACGGTCATCGATGTAAAGAAGGATTCATTCACGATATCGACAGGTGAAGGAAGCCTTCTCGTAACAAGGATTCAGCCCCAGGGCAAGAAGGAAATGGCAGTAAAAGATTACTTCCTGGGCAATAAGATAAATGTCGGAGATATTTTCGAAAAAGCATGAATAAAGATCTGGAAATAAGAAGGATAGCACTTGAGACGCTTCTTCTGTCCGAAAAATCGAATATTCCTTCACACATTCTTATCCGTGATGTGCTCGATAAATACGATTATCTCGAAAGAAGCGAGAAAGCACTTATTTCGATGATGATAAAAGGCGTAATTGAGAGAAAAATCGAACTTGATTACGTTATCGATCAGTTCTCAAGTACGAAGCATACGAAGATGAAGAATGTGATCAGGATCATACTCGAGATCGGAACATACCAGATCCTTTATATGGAAAGCTACGATACGCTTGCGGTCAATATGGCGGTAAATCTTGCCAAGAAAAAAGGATTTGCAAGCCTTGCGGGATTCGTCAATGCAGTACTTCGAAAGATAAGTAAAGAAAAAGCAAATATCAGATATCCCGATAAAAACGATGAGAATTATTTATCCGTAAAATATTCCGTATCAGACGTTATCGTTGATCTTTTAAAAGAACAGTACGATCTTGATACGCTTGAGAAAGTCTTCGCAGCATCCTTAAATGATGATTATGTCCGCATAAGGATCAAAGAAGGTTTAAGCGAAGACGAATACAAAAAGATAATAAAAGAAATAAAAGATAACGGCGCTGAAATCACTGAAAGTGTCGATTTCCCCAATCTTATTAAGGTAAAAGGTCTCGGAAACATTACAAGAATGATGGCTTTTAACGAAGGCCTTATGACCGTTCAGGATGCGGGAAGTTACATACTCTGTAAGAACGTTCCGAAAGGCGAAACGATCCTTGATGCGTGCTCGGCACCGGGCGGTAAGAGTATTTTCTTATCCGAGCTTTATCCCGACAGTCAGATCACTTCATGCGATATATCCGAAGATAAGATATCAAAGATAGAAGAAAACATCGCAAGGATGAAGAAGGGAAATATCACGACTAAGATCGCCGATGCGACTATATTTAATCCCGAATGGGAAGAGAAGTTCGACACGGTTCTTGCGGATGTTCCCTGCTCGGGACTCGGTGTGATCGGAAAGAAACAGGATATAAAGTACAGGATTACCGAAGAAGGTCTCAACGATCTTTACGAACTTCAGAAGAAGATAATCTTAAATGTTTCAAAGTATGTTAAGAAGGGCGGATATCTTGTTTATTCTACATGTACGATAAACAGGAAAGAAAA
>CACZOG010000231.1 GCA_902782715.1 uncultured Lachnospiraceae bacterium
CAAAACAATTCGAACAGGAGAGATAGTTAGCGGTGAAGTTATCGATGTTAAACCCGATTACATTATTTTAAATATCGGCTACAAATCAGATGGCATTTTAACCAAAGCTGAATACACAAATGATGCAAGCGTTGATCTGACAGAAAAAGTAAAAATCGGAGATACCATTGATGTCAAGGTTCTCAAAGTTAACGACGGAGAAGGACAGGTATCACTTACACACAAGAGAATCGTTGCAGACAAAGGTTCCCAGGTTCTCGAAAATGCATTCAATGAGAAGAGCATTGTCAAGGGTGTTGTTTCACAGATCCCCAACAACAAGGGTGTTATCGTTGTTGTTGACGAAGTAAGAGTATTCATCCCCGCAGGTCTTCTTTCGGATGTATACGAAAAAGATTTATCCAAGTTCATGGATAAGGAAATCGAATTCTACATGCAGGAGTACGATCCCAAGCAGAGAAGATATATCGGAAACCGTAAAGAGCTTATCGTAGCTCAGAAGAATCAGGCTATCGAAGAAGTACTTTCCAAGATCAAAGTCGGCGATACGGTTGAAGGAACAGTTAAGAATGTTACAGATTTCGGTGCATTCATCGATCTCGGCGGAATCGACGGTCTTCTTCATATCAAGGAAATGAGCTGGGGAAGAATCGAAAGTGCCAAGAAGCTTTACAAAGCAGGCGATAAGATCAAAGTTCTCATCAAAGAGATCAACGGAACAAGAATTTCTCTTTCCACAAAGTTTGAAGATGACAACCCCTGGAAAGATTTAAGCGCAAGATTCCCTGTAGGAAGCGTTGTGACCGGTAAGGTTGCAAGAATGACAGATTTCGGTGCTTTCGTTCAGCTGGATGACGGTGTTGATGCTCTTCTTCATGTATCTCAGATTTCCAAGAATCATGTTGAGAAGCCTTCGGATGTACTTAAGATCGGTGATGAAGTTACCGCAGAAGTTACCGAAGTAAACGAAGAGACAAACAGAATAAGCCTTTCCGTAAGAGCTATGTTACAGCCCAAGAAAGAAAAGGCTGCCGAAGCAGAAGATGATTCAGAATATGCAACAGTTGATGTTGATGCTGTAGTTGCTTCGGAAAATGAAGCTGCCGAAGAAAAATCGGAAGAGTAGTTTTTTAATCAGGATTATTTATCAAAAGGCACATTTATATGTGCCTTTTTTTACAAGTATAACTAACATGTCAGGACATATGAGTAATGATTAACGATTATGAATTTTTCAAACGTGAAGTTTATAATATAACTCAGATCGATTTAAATTATTATAAAGAAAAACAGATGAAAAGAAGGATCGATTCACTCATTCTTCGACATCATCTTGACGGATATGAAAGTTTTTTAAGACTTCTTAAAAATGACGATGATATTCTTGAGGAGTTCGTAAACTATCTGACCATTAACGTTTCGGAGTTTTACAGAAACCCCGATCAGTGGAGGATTCTTGATGATGAAGTGATCCCCAGCCTTATGGACAGATTTGAAAATATCAAAATCTGGAGTGCAGCCTGCTCAACCGGTGATGAACCTTACACTATCGCCATGGTTTTTGCCAAGCATATGAGCAAATCAAAGTTTTCGATCTATGCTACGGATCTTGATAAACAGGTTTTAAAAGAAGCGGCACTTGGAGAGTATACCGAAAAATCCCTTGCCGGTCTTCCAAAAGAATATTTTAAAGAATATTTTACGCTTAATAAGGATTCAAACTACAGCGTTGATGCTTCTTTGAAAAAAGTCATCAAATTCGAAAGACATAATCTTTTAAAAGATCCTTTTCCGAAGAACTTAAGTCTTATCGTATGCAGGAATGTTCTTATATACTTTACCGAAGAAGCGAAAGATATGATATTCCAACAGTTCTATGATTCACTTGCACCCGGCGGAATACTGTTCCTCGGTGCGACAGAACAGATGATGAACTATAAGCAGCTAGGTTTTATCAGAAAGGCTTCTTTCTTTTTCGAAAAGCCGCTTTAGAATTATTCGAAAAGATCATATTGATGGAATTTAAAAGCCCGGTACTCAAAAGAGTGCCGGGCAATTTGTTTTATATTTAAACGGTGAACATGTTCTGCAGGATGTGTTCTGCGTATTTGTTGAAGCTTTCTCTTGAAGTCTTGAATTCCGGAGTAAGCTCGAAGAACAACTGATGGTCTCTGTAATCTCTCTTATAGAACGGCTCGAAGAGAACGCTCCATTCGGGAAGATATGTAGAAGTCTTTCTTGTGTAGCATGTCAACGCGCTTGCGGGTTCTTTGTGATCTTTCTCGATGAACTGCGCAACCGATTTGTGAACCGCCATGTCTTCGTTGATGAGATAGTAGTAATCTCTGTAGTTTGAATAGAAATACTTCATTTCTTCTTCGAAGAGAGGTACTTTTAAGATTCCGTCGATACCGTCACATGTGAAGTAACATCCGTTAGCCGTATATGACAAAGGAACGGGTATTGCATTTCTGAATCTTAAAGTAAGAATGAGTTCCTGGCGTTTCTTGTTCTCGTAGTCGTTATAGTAGTTCGCCTTAACTTTCATTACTCTTAAAGATTTATTGAATATATCGGGTATTGCAAGAAGAGAGATCATGTGAAGCATACCTTCGACATCTTCTTTGTTGTGAAGAAGAATTGCCTCCATTACGGACTCGTCTTTGTTGCATACATATTCGTGATAGTAATTGATCAGTTCGCCGCCGTCGAGACGATCCCTTCTTATCATTCCCAAGAATGTCTGAAGAGTTTTCTGTCTGCAGTCTTCAAGCTTCATGAAAGTCTTGTAAGGTTTGATCCTTTTATAAATATCGAGTCCGTCGAAATTGGCGAAATCGAAATTGATCTCATATTGCTGACATTTCTGCTCAAGGTAGGGAATGTCGAACTGGTTTCCGTTAAAATGTATAAGATAAGAATAGTTGACACTGAATTCAAGGAAGGCTTTTAAGACTGTGAGTTCATCGTCGTAATTCTCAGCAAGCCACTGAATCAGCTGCCATTCTTCATTCTCGTAATATGCACATCCAATCATGTACAGATTAGAACTTCTCGCTGAAAAACCGGTAGTTTCGATGTCCATAAAAAGAATATCATTGAGTGGAGCCAATGTTTCAACGGGATAATTCATTTCTTTGATATTGGTCGAACATTGAATTGTTTTCATTAGAATCCCTTCCCAAATACTATTTTACATACATTATTAGTTTACTACATTTCTAAAATTTTATATAGTATTTTTTTAAAATAAGTAGTAATATATTAAAGGCTATTTTTAAAAATATACAAGGGAGGCAAGGATTTGTTTACATTTCACGGTGGTATTCACCCCTATGACGGAAAAGACATTTCAAAGGATAAACCGATTGTGGATTATACTCCTAAGGGTTTACTCGTTTATCCTTTGTCTCAGCATATAGGCGCACCAGCTGAGCCTGTTGTTGAAGTTGGGGAACATGTATTGGTCGGACAGCTTATTGCCAAAGACACGGGGTTTGTTTCATCTCCGATTTATTCGTCTGTTTCGGGTACCGTTAAAGCGATCGAGCCCAGACGCGTTATCACGGGAGATCACGTTAAGTCTATCGTAATCGAAAATGACGGACAGTATGAATCGGTAAAATTTACTCCCAATCCGGATTACACAAAGCTTTCGAGAGAGGAGATAGTTTCTCTTATTCAGAAAGCAGGCGTTGTCGGAATGGGCGGCGCGGGATTTCCCACACATGTTAAGGTATCACCCAAAGAGCCTGATAAGATCGAGTATATCATCGCTAACTGTGCCGAATGTGAACCTTACCTTACAAGTGATTACAGGATCATGATCGAATGTCCCGAGAAGCTTGTTGAGGGATTGCGTATCGAACTTTCCTTATTTAATAATGCAAGAGGTATTCTTGCAGTTGAGGATAACAAGCCTGACTGTATCAAGATTCTTAAGGAACTTACAAAGAATGATGATAAGATCACGGTTATCGGTCTTAAGACCAAATATCCTCAGGGATCTGAAAGACATTTGATATTCGCAACGACGAAGAGAGCGATCAATTCATCGATGCTTCCTTCGGATGCGGGTTGTATCGTTAATAACGTTGATACTATCTGTTCGATCTATTCTGCTGTTGTAGAAGGAGAACCTCTTCTTCACAGAATAGTAACCGTAACCGGTGACTGTATCAAGAATCCTCAGAACTTCAGAGTTCCCATCGGAACCAATTATCATGAATTAATAGAAGAGGCAGGCGGATTTGTTAAAGAACCCGAGAAGATAGTTTCGGGCGGACCCATGATGGGCTTTGCCATTTTTGATCTTGACGTTCCCGCTACCAAGACTTCTTCCGCACTTTTATGCTTATCCAAGGATCAGGTTTCAAATGCTACGGAGACAGCATGTATCAACTGCGGACGCTGTGTTGAAGTATGCCCCGGAAGAGTCATTCCTTCAAAACTTGCCGATTTTGCTCAGAACGGCAACAGAGAGATGTTTGAAAAATACAACGGTATGGAATGCTGTGAATGCGGATGCTGCAGTTATATCTGCCCTGCAAAGCGTTATCTTACACAGTCCATTAAATCCATGAGACGTATGATCCTCGCAGACAGAAAGAAAGGGGGTAAGAAGTAATGAGTGACGAAAGAAAGTTAAAAGTATCATCAAACCCCCATGTCAGAGATGCCATGTCAACAAGAGGCATAATGCTTGCCGTGATCATCGCTTTGCTTCCGACAACGATCTTCGGAATCGTTAATTTCGGTTATCATGCGGCTCTCGTTATCCTTGTATCAGTCGGATCTTCGGTATTGGCCGAATTCGTTATGTGTAAAATATTAAAGAAACCCGTTTCGATCGGAGACTGCTCCGCAATAGTTACGGGACTTTTGCTTGCACTTAACCTTCCCGCAAGATTTCCTTTATGGATGACGGCTCTCGGTGCATGTTTTGCAATTGTTGTTGTAAAAATGCTCTTTGGCGGTCTCGGTCAGAATTTTATGAACCCCGCACTCGGAGCAAGATGCTTCCTTGTTATTTCTTTTGCAAAATACATGACCAATTTTGAATGTGATGCATATACAGGAGCAACTCCTCTTGCCGTAGTTAAGGCAGGCGGACAGGTTGATATTTTCAATATGGTTATAGGACGTACGGCAGGTACGATAGGTGAAACAAGCATGATCGCCATCGTTCTTGGTGCCTGCTTCCTTATTGCACTCGGAATCATAGATCTGAAGATCCCCGGAATGTATATTTTATCATTTGTAATATTCATTCTTATTTTCTCCGGAAGAGGATTCGATCTTAATTACATCTGTGCACAGCTTGCCGGCGGCGGACTTATGCTCGGTGCATTCTTTATGGCGACCGATTACGTAACAAGACCGATTACGAAGAAAGGTCAGTATCTGTTCGGTATACTTTTAGGTATCCTTACAGGTCTTTTCCGTGTATTCGGACCTTCGGCTGAAGGCGTATCATTTGCCATTATCATAGGAAACCTTCTCGTTCCTCTTATCGAGAAGATCACCCTTCCTAAAGCTTTCGGAAAAGGAGGGGAAAATTCATTATGAAATTAAGCAAAGAAGAAATTGTTAAGATCATAAAAGATACGGCCGTTATCTTTGGTATTACCCTGGTAGCCGGTCTCGGACTCGGATTTGTTTACGAACTTACAAAAGAACCCATTGCTGCTCAGGAAGCACAGGCTCAGGCTGATGCATGCAATGAAGTGTTTAAGGAATTGAACAAATCAGGTCAGCTTGAAAATGTTATCGAACTTACATTTAATTCCATTGACACAGACGATTCGATCGCGAAGACTCTGATCAAGGAAGGTTATGAAAACGCTTACATTGACAGCATCTATGAAGCAAAGACCTCTGACGGTACGCTTTACGGATATGTTATAGGAGTTACCTCAACTGCTGGTTACGGCGGAAACATTTCATTCTATATGGGAATTTCTACAGATAACATGTTAAAAGGCGTTTCTATCCTTTCGATCTCCGAAACTCCCGGCCTCGGAATGAATGCGGAAAATGTTCTCGTACCTCAGTTCAGAAACAGAAAACTCGAAGAATACAAAGTTGTTAAAACCGGTGCGCTTTCATCGGACGAAATCGATGCGATTACTTCCGCAACGATTACTTCGAATGCCGTAACATCCGGCGTTAACACAGGTGTAAGATACTATCAGTTATTGACGGAAGGAGGGAATGAATAATGAAAAAATGTCTGGAACGTTTATATAACGGACTTATCAAAGAAAATCCCACTTTCGTGCTCATGCTCGGTATGTGTCCGACACTTGCCGTTACAACAAGTGCGATCAACGGTCTCGGCATGGGACTTTCGACAATGGTCGTACTTGCATTAAGTAACATGATCATATCGGCATTAAGAAAGATCATTCCCGATAAGGTAAGAATCCCTGCATACATTGTAATCATCGCGACATTCGTTACCATCGTGGAACTTTTGATGCATGCTTTTGTTCCGGGTCTTTATTCGGCACTCGGAATTTACATTTCACTTATCGTAGTTAACTGTATCATCCTCGGACGTGCAGAAAGCTACGCATCCAAGAACCCCGTTATACCTTCACTTTTCGACGGTATCGGTATGGGTCTCGGATTTACAATGGCACTTACCATCATCGGTCTTGTAAGAGAATTCTTAGGTGCAGGAACTTTGTTCGGTTTCGCAACTGCAGATATGTTCGGAAAGAAATTCGGACTTATCCTTCTTGATGCTTTTGTAAAGGCAGTACCTGAAACATCAAGAGGTTTTGCGAAAATAATACATGATATCTTCTCACTGGAGTTTTCATCATTCTCACCTATCGGAATCCTTGTTATGGCTCCCGGTGCTTTCTTTGTACTTGCAACTCTTACGATGATTCAGAATGTCATCAAAGACAAGGGTGCAAAAGCAGGAAAAGATACTTCCAAGATAGGTTCGGGCTGCAACTCGGATTGTATGAACTGCTCCGAATCAGGATGCTCAAGAAGACTTGTAGAGCCTGAGAAAACCAATGAAGAAGTAAAAGCTTCAGAAGCAGAAAACAATGCTGCTCAAGAAGCAGAAGATGAAAAAATAAACACAGAGAATTTGAACGAAATTCTTGAGAAGGAGGGCGAAGATGAACAGTAGTTATTGGGCAACCCTTATTGTTATCGCGATAAGCTCTTCGCTTATCAGTAACGTAGTATTAAGTCAGTTCCTCGGTCTTTGTCCTTTCCTCGGAGTTTCAAAGAAAGTTAAGACTGCAGCCGGTATGGGCGGTGCACTGATCTTTGTTATCACATTGTCATCACTTGTAGCCGGATTGATTTACAAATTCATTTTAAAACCGCTTAATCTCGATTATCTTAAAACTATCGTATTTATCCTGATTATTGCGGCTCTGGTACAGTTTGTTGAATTCTTCTTAAAGAAGTATATGAAATCGCTTTATCAGGCACTTGGCGTATATCTTCCTTTGATCACGACCAACTGTGCGGTACTCGGCGTGGCGATCAATAACGTCAATTACGAATACGATATTCTTACAGGCGTTGTAAATGGTTTTGCAACCAGTTTCGGATTTGCCATTTCGATCATCATACTTGCAGGTATCAGAGAAAAGATGGAGTACAATAATGTTCCCAAGTACATGAAAGGAATGCCTATCGTTCTTGTTACGGCAGGACTTATGGCTATTGCTTTTTGTGGATTTTCCGGACTTATTTAATGGAGAGAGATCATGAGTGTTACAGGTATATTGTTGGCTGTCGGTATTGTTGCGGCAGTCGGATTGTTTATAGGTATATTCCTCGGTATAGCTTCGGTTATTTTCAAAGTCAGTGTTGACGAAAGAGAAGAGAAGATAGTTGAAGTACTTCCGGGAAATAACTGCGGCGGATGCGGATATCCGGGATGCTCCGGACTTGCAGCGGCTATCGTTAAGGGAGAAGCTCCCGTTAACGGTTGTCCCGTAGGCGGAGAAGAAGTCGGAAAGAAAGTAGCGGCGATCATGGGTGTTGACGCTGTTGAATCCGAAAGAATGGTAGCATTCGTAAAATGCCGCGGAAACTGCGATGCGGTTAAAGAAAATTACGAATATAACGGACAGGAAGACTGTCAGATGCTTATGTTCGTACCCAATCAGGGACCGAAAGCATGCAATCACGGTTGTTTAGGCTTCGGAAGCTGTGTTAAGGTATGTCCATTCGATGCTATTCATGTAGAAGACGGAGTAGCTAAGGTTGATAAGGAAAAATGTAAAGCCTGCGGTAAATGTATTGCCGTATGTCCCAGACATCTTATCGAACTTATCCCTTATTCGGCTAAATATGCTGTTGCATGTTCTTCGACCGAAAAAGGACCCGTTACAATGAAGGAGTGTACAAACGGCTGTATCGGATGCGGACTCTG
>CACZOG010000232.1 GCA_902782715.1 uncultured Lachnospiraceae bacterium
AAGGGCGAGAACTACAACCTTGAGATCGGTTCACATTCTTTCATCGATAATTTCGAAGATCAGATCATCGGAAAGAACAGAGACGACGAGTTTGATGTAAACGTTACATTCCCCAAGGAATACCAGGCTGCAGAACTTGCAGGAAAGCCCGCTGTATTCAAAGTTAAGATTCATGAGATCAAAGAGAAGCAGCTTGCTGAACTTGATGACGATTTCGCAAGCGATGTTTCAAGCTACGATACATTTGCAGAGTACAAGGATTCCGTAAGAAAGAATCTTGAAGACAAGAAAGCAGACGATGCAAAGAAGGCAAAAGAAGATGCTGCAGTTAATGCGATCATCGAAGATTCCGAAATCGAAATTCCCGAAATGATGCTTGCAACAACTCAGAGAGAAATGCTTGATGAGTTTGCTCAGAGACTCCAGTATCAGGGAATGAACATTGAGCAGTATTTCAAATATACAGGCATGAACGCTGAGACAATGATGGCACAGATTAAGCCTCAGGCAGAGCAGAAGATTAAGACCCAGCTTGTTCTCGAAGCTATCGTAAAGGCAGAGAAGATTGAAGTATCCGATGCCGAATACGAAGAGGAATTAAAGAAGATTGCCGACAGCTACAAGATGGAAGTTGACAAGGTTAAAGAAACATTTGCAGGCGACAGAGAAGACATGTTCAAGAAGGACATCGCTATGCAGAAGGCTGTTGACTTCGTAAGAGACAACGCAAAGGAAAAGGCAGCAAAGGCTAAAACAGCAAAGAAGGCTAAAGAAGCTGACGAAGCTAAAGAAGAGAAAGCTGAAGCAAAGCCCAAGAAAGCAGCTAAAGAAGTAAAAGAAGCAGCTGAAGAAGGCGAAGCAAAGCCCAAGAAGACTAGAGCTAAAAAGGCAGCAGAAGAGAAGACTGAAGAATAATCGGTTTTTGCAAATAAGGAGTACATTATGAGTTTGGTACCTTATGTCATAGAACAGACAAGCAGGGGCGAGAGAAGTTATGATATTTATTCACGCCTCTTAAAAGAAAGAATCATTTTCCTCGGGGAAGAAGTTAATGAAGTTACCGCATCTTTGGTAGTTGCACAGCTTCTTTTCCTTGAGGCTGAAGATCCCGAGAAGGATATACAGCTTTATATCAACAGCCCGGGCGGATCGGTAACCGCTGGTATGGCTATTTATGATACCATGCAGTATATTAAGTGCGATGTTTCCACGATCTGCATCGGTATGGCTGCATCCATGGGCGCATTCCTTCTTTCCGGCGGAACCAAAGGAAAGAGAATGGCTCTTCCCAATGCGGAGATCATGATCCATCAGCCTTTGGGCGGTGCACAGGGCCAGGCTACCGAAATTGAGATCGCTGCAAAGCACATTCTCAAAACAAAGGAGAAGTTAAACACTATCCTTGCAGCCAACTGTAACCAGCCTCTCGAGGTTATTGCTAAAGATACAGACCGTGACAACTGGATGACTGCCGAAGAAGCCAAAGAATACGGTCTTATTGACTGCGTAATTGCTTCCAGAGAAGAAAGCAAACAGGAGTAATATGGCAAACAAGAAAAACGATTCGGATAAGAATAACACCAAAATAAAGTGTTCTTTTTGCGGACAGACCAGAAAACAGGTAGGACAGATGATCGCAGGACCCGGCGGGATCTTTATCTGCGACGAGTGTATCTCAACCTGCAACGATATTCTGAAACTGCAGGCAAAAGAGGATATGGAAGATGAACTTTTCGATACCGATTTTTCGAAGAACGGTCTTGATATCAATCTTTTAAAACCCAAGCAGATCAAAGAATTCCTTGATGATTATGTTGTAGGTCAGGATGAGGCGAAGATCGTTTTGTCCGTTGCGGTTTACAACCATTATAAAAGGGTAACAACGCAGGCAGATCTGGACGTGGAGCTTCAAAAGAGCAACATTATCATGCTCGGACCCACAGGTTCGGGAAAGACATATCTTGCACAGACTCTGGCCAAGATCATCAATGTTCCTTTTGCGATCTGCGACGCAACGACGCTTACCGAGGCAGGATATGTCGGCGAAGATGTTGAAAACATCCTTCTTAAGCTTATCCAGGCAGCGGATTATGATGTATCGAGAGCCGAATACGGTATTGTTTATATCGATGAAATAGACAAGATCACAAAGAAGAGCGAGAACGTATCGATCACAAGAGACGTTTCCGGCGAAGGTGTTCAGCAGGCGCTTCTTAAGATTATAGAAGGCACCATGGCATCCGTACCTCCTCAGGGCGGAAGAAAACATCCTCAGCAGGAACTTATCCCTATTGATACTACAAATATTCTGTTTATATGCGGCGGAGCATTTGACGGACTTGAGACGATCATCGAGCAGAGACTTAACCAGAAGTCCATCGGTTTCAATTCTCAGCTTGTCAAAAACAATATTCTTGAAAAGAGCAATCTTTTCAAAGAGGTTACACCGCAGGATCTCGTAAAATTCGGTCTTATTCCCGAATTCGTCGGAAGAGTTCCCATAAGTGTCGCACTTGACGGACTCGATGAGGATGCGCTTATCAAGATCATCAAAGAGCCTAAGAACTCAATGATAAGACAGTATACCGCATTGTTTAAGATCGACGATGTTAATCTTTTCTTCGACGAAGATGCGATAAGAGAGATCGCCAAAGAAGCATTCGAGAGAAAAACGGGTGCGAGAGGCATAAGATCCATTATGGAAAAAGTCATGACAAAGGTTATGTTTGAGATACCTTCCGATGACACCATAAAAGAGTGCAGGATTACCAAGGATTCGATACTCGGATTATCTGAGCCGATAGTGGTAAGAGAATAATTAAAGGGGCAAGCAATTGCCCCTTTTGTAAACTTCAGATAAGGAGTTTGATATGAAGATAAAAAACGTCAATCTCGAGACCGTATGCGGTATTACGAGCAAGCTTCCGAACAACACGCTTGCCGAATTTGCATTTGCGGGAAAAAGTAACGTGGGAAAATCCTCGCTCATAAATGCTTTTATGAACAGAAAATCCTATGCGAGAATTTCTTCGTCTCCGGGAAAAACGCAGACGATCAACTATTACAATATCAACGGAGAATTCTATCTTGTCGACCTGCCCGGTTACGGTTATGCGAAAGTTGCCGAATCCGTAAAGGTTCAGTGGGGCAAGATGATCGAAAGATACTTAAAAAAATCACCTACGCTCAAATGCGTATTTCTTCTGGTGGATATAAGACATGAGCCGAGTGCGAATGACATTCAGATGTACGACTGGATAGTGGCAAACGGATTCGAGCCTGTAGTAATTGCGACAAAGGCGGATAAGGTATCAAAAAACGCCGTAAACAAGCAGGTAGCAGTGATCAACAAGACTTTAAGATGCGTTAAGGGAACGACGATCATTCCTTTTTCCGCGCTTGATAAAAGAGGTCTTGAAGACATATATAAAATAGTTGAAGACAGTCTTTCGGACAAAAATCCCGAAATTTAAAAAACTGCTTGACTTAAAATAGCTTGTTGGATATAATAGTCGTTGCGAGTTGAAAAACAAGCATATCGGGGTGTGGCTCAGTTTGGCTAGAGCGCTGTCTTAGGGAGGCAGAGGTCGCAAGTTCAAATCTTGTCACTCCGATTTTTATTTTTACT
>CACZOG010000233.1 GCA_902782715.1 uncultured Lachnospiraceae bacterium
CATAATAGTTGCATTTTCGATCGTCAACGTCCCCGCGGTTATCGTTTTTACTATTATTTTTCTGGTTTTTCAGGAAAACTATAAGATGGCATTAAAGGGTGATTTCAGGATTGTTGATGTCAAGGTGGTAGACTTCAGGAATAGGAATCAGCTTATTGATGTATCATATATTTACGATACGGAAATAAAAATAAAAACCCTTATGCGTTATAGCACGGTTTTCTTATATACCGATATCGGAGACAGCGGATATGCAATTCTTTTTCAGGGAGAAAAGTTTCCGTGGTCGCGGGAAATGTATATTCCCAAGAAAAAACCTTATGAAAAAAAGAAGAAAAGAATGGATGATTCGGATAAATAAATGATGATCCAATGATTCTGTTTAAAAAGCGGTTATATTTAACCGCTTTTTTACGTAAAAAATATATTAACCACACACAAACAATATATCTTTGAATTATAATCAGTATAACAGATCTGTAAGGAGAACATTTTTAATGAGCGAAAAAATACTTTTGGTGGAAGATGATGATAAGATCCGCAATATAGTATGCGAATACTTTCAGGCAAAGTCTGACGGACAATTGGAAGTGATCGGTGCGGCAACCGGAGAAGAAGGAATGGAGTTTATTCAAAACGGAAGTTTTGACATAGTTCTTCTGGATGTGATGCTTCCCGGGATCGACGGATTTACGATGTGCAGAAGGATTCGCAAAACTGTTGACGTTCCTATCGTATTCCTGACAGCAAAAATCAGAGAAGAAGACAGACTTTACGGATACGAAATCGGATGTGACGATTACATCTGCAAACCTTTCTCTTTTGCCGAGTTATACGCCAAAGTTAATGTTCTTTTAAAACGCGCTAATAAAACTAACGATGATAAAACAATAAAATGCGGAAGCATCTCTTTAAACACGGTTTCTCTTATACTTACTGTGGATGGCTTGGAAATTGAGTTACCTCCCAAAGAATTTGAAATACTCTATTATCTTATGCAACATAAAGGCTGGGTGGTAAGCAGAGAAACACTTTTAAACAGAATATGGGGTGATGAAGCATATGTTGAAACGAGGGTTGTCGACAACCATGTAAAGAATTTAAGAAAAGCTCTGGGAAGTGCGGGAGCACAAATAAAGACCATAGTTTCCAAGGGATATAAACTGGTTGAATAGATTCGTTTTTAAATGCGAGATAAGGAGACATGATGAAGAAAAACAAAACATATACAATTATAAAAAGACTTATTATACAAACTATAATAGTTTCGCTTTTATTCGGTATTATCTCAGTGATTTATTTCAAATGGGATTACAGGAACTGGGCTTATTCGAATATAGAAGCACAGGAAAGAATTAACAATAGTATAATCCAGGCGGTAGAAAATATAGGATACGAGAGAAATATAATTCATAACGTTATGAATTCTGACAGATTGATACTCAGTTCGACCGCTAATAGTTTTGAACAGGGTCAGTTTTATGCGAGAATTACCGACAAAGCGGAATTTGCAATAGCAGACTCCAAAGAAAGATGCTTTTTCGTTTTGCCTGCGGAAGAGATTAATTACGAAGATTCCGGTTATGCATTTGCAGCCAGTCCGCGAATTTACATAAACGAGGATGAAAATCTGATTAAATGGATGAATACTGCTCAGGATGAGTACAATAAAAAAACAGATGAAAAAGAAAGCAGAGAACTGTTTTTCAGTGTAAATACATACGCAACAAACGGAGATTATTTTTATCCAACAAATATAATGGTTTTCAACAATTCATTAATGAATGCGGGGGAAATGTTTGCCATAGATAAAGATAATTTTGAGAGTGCCCAAATTGAACTTAATATTCAGGATTATATAAGTAATGCCAATGCAGGTGATTTGCAAATAATTGAAAATGAATATGACAGTGCTGTAGCATATCTAATCGGAAGCAAGACGGATGTTAAAGATTATTTACTGAATGAAGGAGATGATCTGAAGAATTATTATGCCTGCTATGGAACGGGCTATTCTAAGGAAATAGGACCTTACGATGATATAAACTACAGATACAATAAGTCCTTCATTAAAGGAGACTTTGTCTGCATATTAAAAGTTCCGTTTATATGTTCAAGCATATCCGATGACAATAAAGATGATTCTTCCTCGAAGGAATATCTTATGGAAACATATTATAAGGCAAACTATTGGGAAATAAACGGAAGAGAAACTTTAAACAGAATACTTATAGCATATGGTATTCTATTCCTTATCAGTTCGCTCATTTCGGTTATATGCAGTCTTAAAGTTATTGTCAAAGCTGAAAGAGAACAATTCAAAAATACACTTATGGATTCGATCTCACATGATCTGAAATCTCCGCTTACTGCTTTAAGAGGATATGCAGAGAGCCTGAAGGAAAACCTTAATGCCGACAGGAAAGAAGAATATGCGGATGCGATCCTTGAAAGTTCTGACTATATGGACAGACTGATCAACGGAAATCTTGAGCTTTTAAGACTTGAAGATACACGCAAAACGGGCAAGAAAGAAAATGTTGATCTTGTCGAACTGACTAAAGGATTATATGAGAAGTATCTTCCTTCTCTGGATGAAAGAGGCATCACATTAAACATTACAGGAAAGTACTTAAAGAAAGTTGACAGATCTCTTATTTCCAATGCGATAGAAAATCTTGTTTCGAATTCCGTAAAATACGTAAATGATTTCGGCGAAATTACCGTGAAGGGAACCGAAAAAGGATTCGAGATCGTAAATACTGTTGAAGAACTGCCTAAGAAAAAACCCGAAGATCTCTGGGAGACGCTTGTTAAAGGCGATGATTCAAGAACAAACGAAAAAGGAAGCGGCATAGGTCTGGCTATTGCAAAACGCATCTTCGACATTCATAAGATCAAAGCCCATACACAGTATGCGGACGGCGATCCCAAAGAATTCAAAGTTACTCTCTCATAAATTTATTCAGTCTTAATGCAGAAACTGTAAATCGATCATTTGATTTACAGTTTTTTGCATATTCGGGCGAAATAATACATCTTTGAAATCTTTTAAAAATTTGATATAATAATTATCGGTTTTTAAAAACGAATCATCGGAGGGTTTTACATGTATTTAAGCAAACTTGATCTAAATGAGAAGAAAAGCTTCCTTAACCTTGCTGCTATCCTGGCAGAATCAAACGGAATCGTTGAAGAGTCCGAGAAGTTCATGCTTGATATGTACTGTGCAGAGATGCAGATCGAAGGAGAGCTGGAAGACAAGTCCTTTGAAGAAAACATCGAAGCATTAAGAAGCAGTTCCTCGGAAGCAAAGAATATAATCGTATTCGAACTTATCGGTCTCTGCCTTACCGACGGCGGATATGATGACGAAGAAAAAGACAACATGAAACAGATCGCATCCGAACTCGGCGTATCGGCTGACAAACTTGCCGAACTGGAAAAAGACATGGCAGATTATTACGAACTCGTTAAAAAAATGTCCGTACATGTATTCTCAAATTGATCGCCGCGTTCATTTTAGCAGTTGACAAAATATTTTTTGTTATTTAATATATGATTTATATTTAAAGGCTGTGAAAAAGAGAGTAGTATCGAAGAAGCCTTCAGAGAGGATACGTTAGGTGCGAGTATCCGACGGATCGATATGAAGACCACTTTGGAGCCGAACGCTGAATCAAGTAAGCGTCTCCGCGTTGTTGCGTTAAAGACGAAATGAGTTAAACTTAAGGTGGAACCGTGCACAGTGCACCCTTAAATCCTGTCGGATATAAGGGTGCTTTTTTAATTATTTAAGGAGAAAGAGTTATGGTTAATTTCAAAGAAGACGAAAATTTACACGTGCTTAACCATTCATGTGCTCATATGATGGCACAGGCAGTAAAGCATTTGTATCCTAACGCAAAATTCTGGGTAGGTCCCGTTGTAGACGAAGGATTCTACTATGATATGGATCTCGGCGGTGCCGTTCTTAACGACGAAGACATCGAAGCGATCGAGAAAGAAATGAAGAAGATCGCAAAGTCCGGAATCAAGATCTACAGACGTGAGATCTCAAAGAGCGAAGCTCTGGAGATCTTTAAGGACGATCCTTATAAAATGGATCTTCTTTCAAACATGGAAGACGGCAATATCTCATGTTACGATCAGGGCGATTATACAGACCTCTGCCGCGGACCTCACGTAGACAATGTTAAACTCTGCCGTAACTTCAAACTTGTTAAGCATTCAGGTGTTTACTGGAAGGGTGACGCAGAGAATCAGGTTCTTCAGAGAGTATACGGAGTTTGTTTCCCTACACCCGAAGAGCTTGAAGATCATCTTAAACTTCTTGAGGAAGCCAAAGAAAGAGATCACAGAAAGATCGGTAAGGATATGAACCTTTTCATGTCGGACGATCTTGTAGGAAGAGGACTTCCCATGTTCCTTCCCAACGGTTATCTTGTATGGCAAGAGCTTGAGAATTACATCAGAACAAAAGAGCAGAAATTAGGATACAAGCATGTCCTTACACCCTGCGTAGGTACGGTGGATCTTTATAAGACATCCGGTCACTGGGATCATTACAAAGAGAACATGTTCCCTCCCATGGAAGTCGAAGATGAAATGTTTGTTCTTCGTCCCATGAACTGCCCTCATCACATGAGAATATATGCAAACAGACCTCACTCATATAAAGAGCTTCCCATCAGACTTGCGGAGATCGCACATGACTTCAGATTCGAGTCTTCGGGAACGCTTAAAGGTATCGAGAGAGGAAGACATTTCTGCCAGAACGACTCACATATCTTCGTAACACCCGATCAGATCAAAGATGAAGTTAAGAACGTCTGCGACCTTATCTTCTCAACATACGAAGACTTCGGCATCACGGATTACAGATGCGTTCTTTCATTAAGAGATCCCGCAGATACGAAGAAATATCATCCCGATGATGAAATGTGGAACAAGGCTGAGCAGGCACTTCGTGAGACACTTAACGAGATCGGTATCGAATATACTGAAGAGATCGGTGAAGCTGCATTCTACGGACCCAAGCTTGACGTAAACGTTAAGCCCGCTATCGGAAACGAGATCACGCTTTCGACGTGTCAGCTTGACTTCTGTCTTCCCGCAAAGTTCGAACTTACATATATTGATGCGGACAGCGAAAAGAAAACACCCGTTGTTCTTCACAGAGCTATCCTCGGTTCGATCGACAGATTCATGGCATACATTCTTGAAGAAACAAAGGGCAATCTTCCTACATGGCTTGCACCTGTACAGGTTAAGATCCTTCCCATCAAGAATGATGATGACGAACTTAATGCATACGTTCAGAAACTCTTATTTGCTCTTTATGATGCAGATGTAAGAGCTGAATCGGATGACAGATCCGAGAAGTTCGGTTACAAGATGAGAGAAGCACAGATTCAGAAAGTTCCTTACATTGCCGTAATCGGTAAGAAGGAAGCAGAAGAAGGAAATGTTTCATTCAGACTTCACGGAGAACAGGAGACGGTAACTGTTAAATTCGACGAATTCATCGCTAAGATCAAAGAAGAGATCGCGACAAAGAAACACTGATCTAAAATGAAATTAACCAAAACCGGAATGTGTAAGAGCATTCCGGTTTTTTATGTTTTATCTTTCAAACGATGCATGTAAAAATGTATATTATTATTTGACGATTTGCGATAAAATAAGACTATGGTGTTTGTAAAAAATATAATTTGGATACATTTGGGAGGTACAATATGCAGGAACTTGAGAAGCAGTTTCATATTCATTGTGTAGAGGGCGATATCGGAAAGTATGTGATCCTTGCGGGTGACCCCGGAAGAATACCTGCCATAGCGGAACTTTTCGATGATGCAAAGCAGGTTGCATACAACAGAGAATTCAATGTATATACCGGATACCTTGAGGGTGTTAAGATCACGGCTTGTTCTACCGGGATCGGCGGACCTTCCACATCTATCGCGGTTGAAGAACTTCACAATCTCGGAGCAGATACTTTTATAAGAACGGGTACCTGCGGCGGAATAGATCTGGATGTTAAATCCGGAGACATCGTTGTAGCAACGGGAGCGATAAGATATGAGCATACTTCCGTTGAATATGCTCCGATCGAGTTTCCCGCAGTGGCGGATCTTGACATAGCACTGGCATTAAGAGAAGCGTCAGAAGAGATGGGCAAGAAAACACATGTCGGAGTAGTTCAGTGCAAGGATTCTTTTTACGGTCAGCACTCACCCGAGAGAATGCCTGTTTCCTATGAACTTTTAAATAAGTGGGAAGCTTGGAAGAGACTCGGAGTAAAGGCTTCCGAAATGGAATCGTCCACTCTTTATGTGGTTTCAAGTGCACTTAAATGCCGTGCGGGTTCATGCTTCCATGTTATCTGGAATCAGGAAAGAGAAAAGGCCGGACTCGATCAGACAATGAGTGAGGATACATCAAGTGCGGTTAAGATCGCGGTTGAGGCAATGCGTAAGATCATCCTTGCGGATAAGAATTATTAAGAAAAAGCAAAGATTTGATTAAGAATAGACAAATCACGTGCAAAGGGGAAAAATAAGGGGTATACTTTTAAAAGATATTGATATATAATTGTCAATGTTTGCGAAAGGAGTATATTTTTATGAATTTTAAGAAGATCATCTCGGTATCAATCTGCTCTGCTATGCTTGTATCTTTAGTAGGTTGTACCGGACCGAAGGAGTTTTTCTCCAATATAATCAACGGAAACCAGAACAATAACTCAAATAACGTTCAGCTTTCCGAGAAGGTTAACAAAGACGCTGTATTTAAAGAGACGGGAGACTTTTCACTTGAAGGATTTGAATATATAGATTCACTCACCGTTGCAAACGACAGATTTTACGCTATTACCGTTCAGTATGAATATCCCGAAGGCTATTATGATGACGAAGGAGAGGACGAGGTTATCCTTTTCGATGACGAAGAAACTGAAGAAACTTCAGAGCCTGCGGATGAAACAACGGAAGAGAATAAAGAAGAAACAGACGAAGTTGATACCACTGAAGAGGAAACCGATGACTATGCGGACGAAACGGATTTCGAAGAGTATGACGGAATCGCTCCGGGTCTTGACGCAGATGTAAAAACAAAAGTAAGTATTGCATCTTTTACAAGCGGAAACGATATTTCCTACAAAGAATTTGAAGGAGCACCTTCGGAATACCCTCAGGGAGGATTGGGGGTTGATGCTCAGGGTAATTACTATATTGCATTTGCAAGCTGGAATGATTTGACAGGCGAGCAGTCATTCTCGTTAAAGAAGTATTCGGAGACGCTGGAGCTTGTTAAAGAAGTTCCCATAACCACAAATGATCAGTATTTCTATGTCAGAAACGTATTTACCGACAAAGAAGGAAATTCATTCGTAGTTTCGGATTCATCCGTTGAGATTTATGACAAAGATCTGAATAAGATAGGAACTTTCAAACCTGATTCGGAAGCTTATATGAGCAGTGCTACGCTTAACTCGGAAGGAAAACTTTCGGTTATGGTAGCAAACTGGAGTTCAGAAGAATACCAGGTTGATTTCTATATTGTTGACAACAAGGGCAATACAACGGAGGATAATTCGGTTTCATCAATGCTTTCAGGAAAGGAAATCATCAGCGGAAACGGATATGATTATTACTACAGAACAACCACATCTGTTTACGGATTCAACAAAGGGGACAAGAAGGCAGTTGAAGTGGTAAACTTCTATGATTCTGATATCGATCCCAATACGGTTTACGGTCAGGTTGTATTCATTGACAAAGATCACTTCATTTCTGTAAATACAGATGAAGAATGCAAAATAGTTACATACGAAAAAGTTCCCGCAGCTGATGTAAAGGACAAAGAGGTCATTACTCTCGGAACGGTTTACGGATCGTATTCCGTATCTAAACAGATCCTTGAGTTTAATAAGAATAATGATGCATACAGAATCAAACTTCTGGATTATTCTGAATACGACACGCCTGAGGACTGGAATGCAGGTCTTAAGAGATTTAACACGGATCTGACCGGCGGAAATGCCCCCGACATCATCATTCCCGAAGCATCACAGGTTCAGAACCTTATAGGCAAGGGCGTGTTTGCAGACCTTACTCCTTACATGGAAGAGGGTCCCGGATTAAAGAAAGATGATCTTGTAAACAATGCCAAGACGATTTTCGCCGACGGAGATAAGTTATATTGCGTATTCCCTTCATTCTCTATTGAAGCAATAGAGGTTAAGAAATCAAATTACAAGGAAAACATGACGATCCAGGATGTCATTGCCTGGGAAAACAAAACAGGTAATAAAGCATTCTCCGAAATGACAAAAGGCGCAGTTCTCAGTCAGTTCATGAGCCTTGGAATGGATGCATTCCTTGACCCGAAGACAGGAAAGTGCAATTTTAATTCTCAGCAGTTTATGGATGTTCTTGATTATGCAAACACATATCCTTTGGAGTTTGACGAGAATTACTGGAACAATTATGATTATACGCAATATGTAAATATATTCAGAAGCGAAGGCGCGCTTTTCAATGTTGCATATATCAATAACTTCAGAGATTATAACTGGACAAGACAGTACAGATTCGGTGAAGAAACCGTCCTCATGGGCATGCCTGTTGAAGGCAGTGCCGGTGCAATGATCCTGATCGATTCCCCTATGGCTATTTCTTCGAAGAGCAAGAAGAAAGAGGTTGCATGGGAATTCATTAACTCCTGCTTCTCATCGAGTTATTACGAAAAAGAACAGTGGTCCATTCCTTCGGTTGAGAGTGAACTCGACAGGATGATCGAAGAATCTTGCGAGCGTCCTTACTATGAAGATGATGCCGGAAAGAAAGTCTACTACGATGAGACATACTGGCTTATCGATCATGAGGAAACAGTTAAGCCTCTTACAAAGGAAGAAGCCGCAGCCATTAAAGATTTCGTTGTAAATGTTCACAATGTTTATTCTTGGGATACGGAACTTAATTCGATAGTTGACGAAGAGACTCAGGGATACTTCCAGGGACAGAAAACTTCGAAAGAAGTTGCGGATGTAATCCAGTCGAGACTTCAGATATATATTAACGAGAAGAAGTAATTTACGAAAACTGCTTTCGAATGAAGGCAGTTTTCTTTTTGTGTGTTAAAATGATATTGAAAGTTCTTTTGACAGGAATTAGGATAATATAATACGGAGTATAAAAAACGGAGGGGAAAATATGAAAACAGCCATTTTTTTAACATCGGGTTTTGAAGAGATAGAGGCTTTAACGGTAGTGGATATTTTAAGAAGGGCAAAGATTTCCTGCGATATGATCTCGGTTGATGACGACATGGAAGTTACGGGTGCTCACGGAATTGAAGTTAAAGCGGATTCGCTCATTTCACAGATCGACTTTGAAGAATACGAGTGCATGATCCTTCCCGGAGGAAGTCCCGGATGGCAGAATCTTGAGAAAAGCCAGTACCTTATGAAACGACTTGAGGAATTTATCCAGAAAGGCAAACTTGTCTGCGCGATATGCGGAGCACCGACCATTCTCGGAAGAAAAGGATATTTAAATGATAAAACTGCCGTTTGTTATCCTTCGCTTGAGAGTGAACTCAAGGGCGCATATGTGCCTGATGAAGAGGTCGTAAGAGACGGCAATATCATTACTTCCAGAGGCGTTGGAACGGCGATCGCTTTTTCGGCTGAGATCATCAGAGCCGTTCTTGATGACGAAACGGCAGAAGAAATACTCAAAGCCATAGTATATAAACAATATTAAGCAACTTTTTCTTTTACAAAAATATTCGCTTATGGTATAATAATCAATTGACTGTGGATTATTACACATTTGAAAGGAGATTTATTTAAAATGGGTTTAAAGATTGAAAAGCTTGAAGGAAGTATGGCAAAGCTTATCATCGATGTAGCGGCAGAGGAATTCGAATCCGCTTGCGAGAAAGCATATCAGAAGAATAAAAAGAAGATTTCGGTTCCCGGATTCCGTGCAGGAAAGGTTCCCAGAAAAGTTATTGAGAAAATGTACGGCAAAGAAGTATTCTTCGAGGATGCCGCTAATATTATTATTCCCGATGCTTATGAAAAAGCATACGATGAAGCGATCAAAGAGATCGAAATCGCTTCGGCTCCCAAGATCGAAGTGGTTGATATGGAAGCAGGAAAGCCTTTTGTATTCAGTGCAGAAGTAGCTCTCAAGCCTGAGATCAAGCTTGGCAAGTACAAAGGCGTTGAAGTAGAAAAAACTGCTGTAGAAGTAACAGAAGAAGAAGTTAACGCAGCTATCGAAACAGAAAGACAGAATGCCGCAAGAATCGTATCCGTTGACAGAGCTGTTAAGAACGGCGATACAGTAACAATCGACTTCGAAGGATTCGTTGACGGTGTTGCATTTGAAGGCGGCAAGGGCGAGAACTACAACCTTGAGATCGGTTCACATTCTTTCATCGATAATTTCGAAGATCAGATCATCGGAAAGAACAGAGACGAC
>CACZOG010000234.1 GCA_902782715.1 uncultured Lachnospiraceae bacterium
CCCGTATCTCCGATGATGAGCACGCTGTGTTTTTTTTCTGCAATATATCTTCTGACCAGGATTGTATCGGTTTTTGAAGAAGATTTCCAATCGATTGATGTAATGTCATCACCATTCGAATAATCCTTCAAATCAAGGAATTCAAGGCTCTTGCCTCGAAAAACCGAATTATACCCGCCATCAAGTATGTTGGTTGTCTTGCGGGAGGTATAAAGCACTGCATCTTTACTTATCCTGGACAAATATTCGTAATCAATTTCCATATCAGGGTGTTTTAAGATTCATTGTAATAGAATCGATTATATACTCAACGCTTACCTTATCTGCGATTGCGGAATAATTAAGCGAAATACGGTGACGAAGTACTAAATGAGCCATCTGCTTAACATCATCGGGCGTAACATATGTTCTTGCGTTCATAAGTGCCGTAGCTTTGGCGGTACGCATGAAAGCGATCGATGCTCTGGGACTGGCTCCCATTTTTATATATCCGCTCATCTCGGGACCGAGGGCTTTCTGAGGCCTTCTTGTTGCATCCACTATAGAAGCGATATATCTTTTGATGCTCTCATCAACATAAACTTTCTCGGTGATTCCCTGAACGGTATCTATATCCTTAACGGACATTACAGGAGGTTTCTTCTCAAATGCATGATTCTCCACTCTGTTAAGGACCTCAATCTCATCCTCTATACTCGGATAAGAGATGACTTCTTTTATCATGAATCTGTCTGTCTGCGCTTCGGAAAGAGGATATGTTCCTTCCTGCTCAATGGGGTTTTGCGTAGCGATTACTATGAAAACATCCTCGGGCATTCCGTATGTTTTGGTACCGATGGTGACCTGATGTTCCTGCATTGCCTCAAGCATGGCAGACTGCGTCTTTGCCGAAGATCTGTTAACTTCATCAAGAAGAACAAAATTGGCGAAAACGGGGCCGAAGACCGTATCGAACTGCGATGTCTGTCTGTTATATATCTGTGTTCCGATAATATCGCTTGGAAGTAAATCAGGTGTACACTGAATTCTCGAGAATTTGCCGTCAACCGCATCGGCTATGGCTTTGGCTGCGGTAGTCTTTGCAAGGCCCGGAACCGACTCGATAAGAATGTGACCGTCAGCTAAAATGGCAGTAAGAAGCGAATCTTTTAAATTCTTCTGACCCACTACCAAACTCTCGAAATAATCGGATAACATTTTTATCCTGTCATAAGCAAATTCAAACTCTTCTCTGGAAACATTGGATTGATTTGTATCGTAAGACATTTTCTTTCCCCCTGGTTATAAATTTCAACATCACTATTTTACAATAAAAGCCTCGATGTGTAAAAGCAAAAAAATACCCGAAAAGCATCTGTATTTATTCATTACATTTATCCTGAAGAGTTTGAAATCGGACCTGACGTTAATTATTGTCAGTAAAAAAGGACTTCGGCAATTCCGAAGTCCATTTTTTTACTTTTCGTTACTCTTTTCTCGTCTTTATGATTATTATAAGAATAGCGAGGGCAATTATAATCGCAAGCGCAAGCGCACCGCCTGCGATGGCAATTACTGCAACTGAGCCAATACCTGACTGACTTAAAACTTCGCTCGTTTCATTAGCAGGGGCCGGGGCAGGTGTTATTTCGGCAGGCTCTTCGTCAATCGGTTCAACGGTATTATCATCGGATACCTCTTCTTTAGGTTCTTCTTCTTTTTTTGCTACTGTTATTTCGTATGTAAGTGACTTTCCGTCAATTTTTATTTCTACGTTTGCAACGCCTTCTTTTAATCCTACGATTTCACCGTTTTCCAGAGAAAGTATGCTTTCGTCCGAAACGGATACTGCGGCGGAACTTTCCAAAGCATCGGTTTCCACAATATAAGCATCCAAATATCGCAATTTGAACAAAAGAGGTTTTCTTTCCCCAGGCTCAATCTGAGCTTTCGAAGCGTTGAAACTTTTATCGCTCATTATATCCGTAACGTAATCAGCCGTGAAAATGTATCTCCACCAGTTTTTGTAATAACCGTTTTCGTCACGTCCGTCTTCATAGGGCATGTTATAAAACCACCATCTGTGGTGCGATATGCAAGGGTCGTTATTATAGGAAAACTGCGGATCGTTAAGATAGCATTCTTTAGGGGAGAAATCCGAGATATCTTCTCCGTTTTTCCAGTCTTTGTAATATTTTACTTTATTGGGGTTGCTCCAGTCGTAATCCGAGTCGGAGTTGGGTGAGTAATGAACCATTCCGTATCCGTATATTTCGGTATTGTCGGTTGCAATGAATTTGCAGAGGCTGTATTTTTCCCAGTCATTTAATGATAAATAATCACTTCCGTCAAGATAATTCTCGGCATAAGGGACATCCGAATAATTATAACTGAGCATATATTCCGCAAGATGGCCTATGTTTTCTATGGATCCGTCAAATCTTGAAAAAGTCGGTGTTACGACAAAGAAATTCGGGCAGTCGGCATAACAGCCGATACCGTTAACCCAGAAAGTATTTTTGCCTATAGTACATGTCTCGTACGGTGACAAAGGATCGATTCCAGTTAAGTAAAGCATATCGAATTCGCCGGCATTTCTTCTTTCTGCCAGATTGAGTTTTTCGGTATAGTATGCGTAATCGAGATCTCCTGCCGTGTCATATTTTGCATAATCGGGATTGGTTATTCCCGAATACCAGTCACCGTAACCGGATGCATCCCTTTTGAATAATTTCTGAAATGATTCGTTATCAAGAGATTCAATGGACATGTATTTGGGAAACTCATCTATTACTATATTGTCCACAACATTGAATTTAACCGTGTTGTGCGATACTTCTTCGAAATTGGCAATCCAGTTATTAAGATTATCATCGACGTTAAAGCGAAAGTATTCCGAAGCCGAAATGGTGTTGCTTCCGTTTCCGAAAGACTTTCCGTTAAGGGATGTAAGGGTGGGATTGATTTGGGCTACAAGCAGATTGATTGTAATTTCTCCGGTGGCTTCGGGTGAAACGAAAACACCGTCTTCGTATGCTTTTGCTTTAAGCGGAAAAAGAATAAATGAGCCCAAAAGAACAATTGTGAATAAAGTACATGTAAACTGTCTAAAGAATTTTTTGATTCTCATTGTAAATACCCCCATAAATACAACGCTGCAAATTCAATATAACATAAGGTTTTTATCGCCGCAAGGCATATAGTGACGTGGTTTTTGTGTCATTTTACAAAGGTGAAATCATAAAACAGACAGTCCCGCGAAAAACGTACCTGTCTGTTTTCTAGAATTATTACTGATAATTACCTATAAAATTACCTATCGATTAGAAAAAAGTCAGAATATTCGCACTAAAGAAGTAAAAGGATTCTAATATTACTAAACGCGTAATTATGACTGTTGAATCATAAACACGATTGACTATATAAGAAACGCCCTAAAACAGGCATAAAAATACCCCTTGATATCAATTATCAAGGGGATTTTTTTAGCAGCGCTACAAGGATTCGAACCTTGAAATGACGGAGTCAGAGTCC
>CACZOG010000235.1 GCA_902782715.1 uncultured Lachnospiraceae bacterium
AAAATGTTCCTGTCAGTCTTTTATCACGGCATATTTTTACACTTTCTCTCGAACTAATTACGACTTTTGTATTTTTGAAATCATTTTTATGCTCTGAAAGAAGCAGCAGATCTGTATCTATTGTCGGTATTAATACATCAACATTATTTTCTGAACAATAACTTATCAAAAAAGGAATATACTTCGGATCATTTATTCTTGGACACTGAACTTTTTCATCACAAAAAAACAATGCCGGCGCTGTCAAAGAAATATCTGCTCCTACGATTATCAATTCAATATTATTACTTTTAGCAGCCTCTTTATAAGCCTGTATAAGTTCTACCCTGCGTCCAACACTCGTAAATAATATTTTCACATCAATTCTCCTTTATATTTACCTTCTTTTTATTAATCCAGCAACCGAAGAAAGCGCATTAACTAAAAAATACTGCTTATGATACAACAGAAATGCGACCAATTTCTTTTGCCCGCCTAAATTTTTCAAGGAATAACTTTTCCTGAACATTTCATCATTAGACAGCATTTTTATAAATTTGATCCTGCTTATTCCTGCTTCTTCTGCTATACTGCGAACTTTTATCGCAGATATACATATGTCTGTAACATAATTACTTTTTATCAGTTCGTTAGTATTTTTCGATTTAAACATCCACTTTTTTGAGCACACGGCTATTCTGTTATGCAAGCACTTAACACTTTTATAAAAATTCAAAACATCATAATGCTTACTTGCACTATTCTGATTCTGAACTCTCCAATAATAAAATGTATCCTGCATATATACGACCTTTTTTGCATTAGTAATGATCGGTAAGATCAGAAAAGGTCCATCTCTGAGCATTCTCTGCTTTTCTTTATATTCATATTCCCAGTCGAATATTTCCCTGTTAAACATCATCATCCATATATGATGCAGATTCTTTGTCCTCAAGTATTCATCATATATAAGACTAAGTCTTTTTCCTTCAAATACTTCCATATTCTTAAATGGGATATTGCAAAGCAGATGCCCTGTCTCTATGTTATCAGTCGCATTGAAAACGACCAGATCACAATGTTCTTTCTCAATAACTTCTTTGACCTTTGCAAATGCTTCAGATGAAGTTATAAGATCATCATTATCGATTACATAAATATATCTGCCATTTGACGCCTTTATACCGTTTCGTTTGGCTATGTAGACGCCTGTATTTTTCTGATGGATCACGCGAACTTTTTCCGGATATTCTCTTGCCCAGTTATCACAGATTTCAGGACTTCTATCCTTTGATTCATCATCGACAAGAACAATTTCAAAATCCTGACATGACTGTGCAAAGATAGATTTAATACAATCCTCAAGGTATGTCTCACTGTTATAAACCGGTATAACAACAGAAAAGAACGGGATATTACTGCTGCTCATTTTTATCACTTCCTTGAAATTCAGGAATAACACACGCTTCCGCATTTCCTATTCCTTCATGCTTCAAAACACTTTTTATAGTTTTGAGTATGATATTCATATCTGTTGTGAAACTAACATTCTCAACATATTCTACATCCATATCAAACTTTTGTTCCCAACTGATAAGGTTTCTTCCGTTTGCCTGTGCATATCCTGTCAAGCCGGGGCGAACAAGATGCCTTTTCCTTTGGTGCTCATTATACAATGGCAAATATTTAACAAGTAGCGGCCTGGGACCAACTATACTCATATCTCCTCGTATTATATTCCATAATTCCGGTAACTCGTCAAGTGATGTAGAACGTAGCTTTTTTCCGAATTTAGTAAGCCTTTGTTCTTTAGGCAACAATTCACCATTCTTGTCTTTTTCGTTCGTCATTGATCTGAACTTATATAACTTGAAAATCTTTTCTTTTCCTGTTTTTTTATCGATTTTTCCTGGCCTTTCCTGCGTAAAAATCACAGGAGATCCAAGATTGATCTTTATTAAAACTGCAACAACAAAGAAAACAGGAGAAAGACAAATAATCGCTGCTCCTGATAAAAATACATCTAATAATCTTTTTATTACCCTTTTATACATTTCATAACCTCACATTTTTATTAAAAACAACGCAAACTAATTCTTATTTTTTACGTCTTTTCTTCACGAAATCATCGAAACTTCCTATAACTCTGACAGGAACTCCAACGGCAACAGAATTATCCGGGATATCTTTGTTTACAAGAGTACCTGCCCCGATAATAACGTTATTTCCAATTTTCACATTGTAAAGAATACTTGTATTTGAGCCTATAAAAACATTGTTGCCGATGTTGATATTGCCAACCTGTTCCGAAAAGCTCCCTCTCTTGCCAGTCACATACTGCTCATAATTATTAAGACAAAGATGTATAGCATCATGGGTTATAAATAACACCTTTGAAGCAATATGAACATTCTTACCCATATTTATCAATTCAGAGTGAAGAGGTATCTTTCTTTCAACAATAGTGCAATCATCACCAATGCTTCCAAAAACCTTATGTTTTCTCAAAAACTCAGCTCTTTTACCGCTGCTTGTGATTGTATATAAACGAAATGTATACCATAACCTTTTTAGTGTCTCTTTATTCATTCCCAATTACCTCACCAACGAGAAAAACTGCCTTATTCAAAACAACTCCTGATAATATCAATTATAACGTCCTGCTGATCGGGCGTCATCTTATTATCGCTCGGGAGGCAAAGGCCTCTTCTGAAGATATCGGCACCGACGTCCAGAATATCACCGCGGTCGATATAAGCATTTGACTGACCTCTGCCGTTACCTCTGGCAGTAACAAATCCGTTCATGCGGTATATAGGCTGCATATGCATAGGTTTCCATATCGGACGGCCCTCTGTATTGAATTTTACAAGAGTCTCGAGTATCTCTGTAGGACAAGTCCTGCCATGCTCGGAAATAAACATCGGTTCTCTTTCGCCGCGTACCTGTCTGCACATTGCGTCCTTATCAATGAGCATACAGCTGAGCCAGTAATTAGGCACACTGTCCACAGTGTCGAAGGGGTTCATAGAAACGGGAAGACCCTTGAAGCCTTCCTTATATCTCTCATATATAGCTTTTTTCTGAGCGATATGCTCGTCGATATAGTTCATCTGTCCGCGTACAACGCCGGCAATGATATTTGACATACGGTAGTTGTAGCCGATCTCCTCATGCTGATACCAGGGAGCAGCCTCACGGCTCTGAGTAGACCACTTGCGGACCTTATCGGCGTCCTCGATATTGTTTGTAAGGAACATACCGCCCGACGAACCTGTGATTATCTTGTTTCCGTTGAAGCTGATAGCGCTGTAATCGCCGAAGCAGCCTGTTTCCCTGCCCTTGTATGTAGCGCCGAAGGACTCGGCAGCGTCTTCAACTATAAGAGCGCCGTGCCTGTCGCATATTCTTCTGATCGCGTCTATCTTGCCCGGAACTCCGTAAAGATGTGCAACTACGACCAGCTTTACGTCAGGATAGATCTCAAAAGCCTTTTCAAGAG
>CACZOG010000236.1 GCA_902782715.1 uncultured Lachnospiraceae bacterium
CTGTTTTTCGCCGTTTATCTGTAACTGCTTTATAGCTGCGGGACGATATACGTCAAGGGCTACAAGCAAAGGTTTCTTTCCCTTTTGGATGAACTTGCCTGCGAGTTTTGCAGCCGTCGTCGTTTTACCTGCACCCTGAAGACCGCAGAGCATTATCACCGTCGTGGCCTGTCCGGGTTCGAATTTAAGTTCAACCGTTTCGGCCCCCAAAACTTTTGTAAGTTCCTCATTAACTATTTTAATAACCGCCTGACCGGGATTAAGGCCTTCCAGAACCTCGGTACCGACCGCTCTTTCTTCAACGGATTTGATAAAGTTCTTAACTACCTTATAGTTAACATCCGCTTCAAGAAGTGCAAGCTTAACTTCTTTTAAGGCAACTTTAACATCTTCTTCGGTAAGACGGCCTTTTGAACGTAAGTTTTTAAATACGTTTGTAAGTTTATCCGTTAAGTTTTCAAATGCCATTACAGATCCTCAGTGAGTTCGTTAAGATAATTTAAGATCTTCTTAACGGACTCTTTATTGTCCAAACCGTTTAATTCTTCTTTAATCTTTACAACGGTTTCCGTATTCTTTAAGTATTTCTCAGCAAAATGAAGTTTTTCTTCATAATCGTTTAAGATCTTGTCGATCCTTTTGACTGCGTCATGCACTCCCTGTCTGGAAATACCCATTTCTTCGCCGATCTCCGATAATGAAAAATCATTGTCGACAACATCCGAATATATCTTTCTCTGATGTTCGGTGAGCAGATCGCCGTAAATATCAAAAAGTAAGGAGCGTTCTACGATTCTTTCCATGACTCTTTTCTCGTAAAATACATACTTTGCCCATACGCAGCCTGTTAAATATACCAAAAAATAAAAGGGCTGTCAAGACTTTTTACTTGACAGCCTGCAATTTAATTGTTTTCATTGTCAAAAATGGCACTGACGAAGGATTTTGAATCAAATTTCTGAAGATCCTCAATTCCTTCTCCGACACCGATGTATTTAACGGGGATCTTAAGTTCCTGCCAGATAGCGATCGCGATACCGCCCTTTGCGGTTCCGTCCATCTTTGTAAGGATGATACCCGTTATATCGCATGCTTCTTTGAATTCTTTTGCCTGATTTAGCGCATTCTGACCTGTGGATGCATCAAGAACAAGGAAGTTTTCACGATGGATTCCCGGGAATTCTCTGTCGATGACCCTGTTCATCTTCTTCAATTCTTCCATCAGGTTCTTCTTATTGTGAAGTCTTCCGGCAGTATCGCAGAGAAGAATATCAACATCTTTGGCTTTTGCTGACTGAAGCGCATCAAAGATAACGCTTGCGGGATCCGTACCTTCTTTTGCCTTTACCATGGGAACGTTTACTCTTTCTGCCCATGCTTCAAGCTGTTCGGTAGCCGCAGCTCTGAATGTATCGGCTGCTGCGATAAGTACTTTCTTATTGTCTTCTTTAAAATTATGTGCGAGTTTTCCGATAGTTGTTGTCTTTCCGACACCGTTTACGCCGATGACGAAGATTATCGATTTTTCGTTTTCGAAAGAATAATCATCCGTATGAGTATTTATCCTTTCGGAAAGAAGGTTGATAAGATAATCCCTGCAGTCTTCGGGGTTCTTTATGTGTTCGACTTTTACAAGTGTTTTGATCTCTTCGATGATCTCCGAAGAAGTAACGACACCTATATCAGCCATGACCAGAACTTCTTCGAGTTCTTCATAAAAATCGTCGTCTATTGTGGAAAAACCGTGAAAAACACCGTCAAGACCATCGAGTAAGTTAATTCTTGTTTTATTAAGACCGTTTTTCAGTCTGGCAAAAAAGCCGCTTTTTTCTTTTTCCATTATTTTTTAGCCTTGTTTTCTTCTTTTTCCAATTCTTTTTCGACAAGATCGACGCTTACAAGCGCGGAAACACCCTTTTCCTGCATTGTAATACCGTAGAGTCTGTCGGCTTTATACATGGTTCCTCTTCTGTGTGTGATAACAATAAACTGTGTGTTCTTTGTCATCTTCATAAGATACTTGGCGAATCTGTCAACGTTGCTCTCATCCAGAGCAGCTTCAATTTCGTCAAGCAAACAGAAAGGCGAGGGTTTGAGATTCTGAATGGCAAAAAGCAGAGATATCGCAGTCAGTGCTTTTTCACCACCGGAAAGCTGCATCATGTTCTGAAGTTTCTTTCCCGGAGGCTGAGCATTGATCTTAATGCCGGCTTCAAGGATATCATCTTCATCGAGCAGTTCGAGATCCGCCTGTCCTCCGCCGAAGAGTTCCTTGAATACTTTATCAAATTCGGTTGATATCCTTCCGAACTGTTCCTTAAACTGTGCACGCATCGAAATATCGAGTTCATCGATGATCTTGACAAGTTCCTTTTCCGCTTCAAGAAGGTCGTTATGCTGAGTTGTAAGGAAACTGTGTCTTTCGAATACTTCTTTATATTGTTCGATAGCATTGACGTTTACGACACCGAGTTTCTTGATATCGTCTTTTAACGAATGAACAGTCTTCTTCATGTCGGAAAGATTGTTAAGGCTTTCGTCGCGAAGTGCCTTTGCATCCTGATATGTGATCTCGTATTCCTGCCAGATATATGATGAGAACGAAGCAAGATTTTCCTGCTGTTTCTCTTTCATGCTTCTTAATCTGAAAAGTTCCTTGTCAAGATCCGAGATCCTTGTAGTAATGGCATCTCTGTCGGTAAAATAGGACTTCTGCTTTGCGAGGAGTTCTTCCTTTCTTGCGGTATCTTCAGAAAGTTTCTTCTGTGCGTCCGTAGAAGATTTACTTCCCGCTTCAATCGTCTTTTTGATCTCTTCAAGGTCTTTTTTCTTATTTTCTATCTCTGTATCGGTTAACGATCTGGACTGAATGATCTCTTCTTTCTCATCCGAAAGTCTCTTGGCATCAGCATAGAGTCTGTTAAGGTTTGACTGTTCGAATTCCTGTTTCTGAAGGAGTTTTTCCATGACAAGATTGGAATCGTTGACATTCTTCGCCTTTTCAGTCTCGTCTGTCTTTAACTGAGCAAGTTCTTTCTGTTTTTCATCGATCGTAAGTTTTTCTTTCTCTTCGTTTGCAACCGATTCTTTTAAAAGAACTTCCTTTTCTGCTTTCTGTTTATCAAGAGACTCAAGATCAAGTCCTATCATTGCAGCTTCTTCACGAAGTGCATCGAAATCCGATAAGGTTGATCCCATCTTCTCCTTTGCATTCTCACAGTTGATCCTTGCGGAGTTCTGTCTTATAAATGCATCCTGCAGATCGTCTTTGTTCTTTATTATAAGGGCTCTTACTTCGTTTCTGTTTTTCTTTATATTTTCGATCTCTTCTAAAATATCGTCCTGTTTCTTTGCAAGCGCTTTGACGTTTTTCTCAAGTTCTTCGATCTCTCTTCTTCTGGAAAGAAGGTTCGAATTGTTCTTGAAATTACCGCCGCTAATACCGCCGCCGGGAATGAGCATTTCACCCTCAAGAGTTACCATTCTGATTCCGAAATCAAATTTTCTGGCGATCTTTAAAGCATTATCAACATTATCAATGACAAGGATCCTGCCTAAAAGAGTCTTGGCAACATTCTTATATTCATCATCGACTTCAACGATCTCGTCTGCTTTGCCGAGTACGCCTTTTTCTTTTAAAGCCTCGGGCTGTTTAAACTTCTCGGGATTGGTAATTGAAGTAAGAGGAAGGAATGTGGCTCTTCCGGCTCTTTCTTTCTTTAAAAGTTCGATCTGCTTCTTAGCGCAGTCCTCATCCTTGGTTACGATATTCTGAATGTTTCCGCCGAGAGCGATCTCTATTGCTGTCTCATATTTTTCGGGAACCCTGATGATATCGGCTACAACACCGATTATTCTTTTATCCGAACTCTTCTGTTCCATAACACGCTTTATGGAAGAGTTGAATCCGTCATATCTCTCGGAGATATTGGTGATGGCATCGAGTTTGGATTTTTCCTGATGGTATTGTGACTGAACTTCTTTTAATCTGTCATCCGTAGCGGCCAGTTCATCGTGGAAAGATACGGTCTTTGCATCAAGATCTTTGGCTTTCTGATTTAATCCGGCGATCTCTTCGGTTATCTTATTAAATTCATCTTCGAACTTCTTTATCTCACTGTTGGCTTTTGCTTCAACAGACTTTGCGGCAAGAAGTTTTGCATTGATCTCGGATAATCTGATGTTTTTCTGGGAAATACCGGTCTCAATAGATGAAACATCAGCCTTAAGAGTTGCTCTTTCGTTAAGGATCTCGATGATATAGCTGTTTCCTTTATCAATGTATGAAGTCACTGTTTCTATCATGGCTTCCACATTGTCGAGTTCTTCCTTTGCCGCATCACAAGCAGCTTTTTTATCTTCTATTTCTTTATCGATACCGCCTTTTAATTCCAGGACCTTGTTGATCTCCTCGTTTTTGGACGCGATCGAAGAATCGAGATTCTGAAGTCTCGTATTTAAATGTTCAATATTATCTGTTGCCGATGATATCTGCTCGTTTAAAACTTTGATCTCGCCTTCAAGTTTCTCGCGAAGAACATCCGTATCTGCGAGTTTCGATCTGTTGCTCTCGATCTCTTCTTCAAGATGAGCAAGGATGTTTTCAACTTCTTCGTAGTCTCTTTTAAGCTTTTCTCCGTTTAATACGGCTTCATCATAATCTTTAGCGGCAATTTCTTCTTTCTGGGCAAGTTCCGTTATCTTCTTGTCGATAACCTCGGAATCGAGAAGAAAAACATTGATATCGTACTTTTTTAACTCTTCCTTCTTGGAGAGATATATTTTCGCCTTTTCGGAATCTTTCTCTAAAGGACCTATCTGTCTGTCAAGTTCTGAAAGAATATCCGTAACACGTAAAAGATTCGCTCTTTCATTCTCTAATTTCTTTAACGCTTCGGTCTTTCTTCTTTTATATTTTACGATACCTGCGGCTTCATCAAAGAGTTCTCGTCTGTCCTCGGGCTTCGAGCTTAAGATCTTATCGATCTGACCCTGTCCGATAATGGAATATCCCTCTTTACCGATACCCGTATCATAAAAAAGTTCGTTTACATCTTTTAATCTGCAAACGGCTCCGTTAATGAGATACTCGGATTCTCCCGAACGGTAGATCCTTCTTGCAACGGTAACTTCGTCAAAATCTATGGCAAGTGAATGATCGGAATTGTCAAGAGTAATGGCAACATATGCGCTGCCCACGGGTTTTCTTAACTGTGTACCCGAAAAAATGACATCCTGCATGGATGCCCCTCTTAACTGTTTTATCCTTTGTTCGCCGAGAACCCATCTTACGGCATCGGCAACATTACTCTTACCCGATCCGTTAGGTCCTACGATACCTGTGATACCGTTATTAAATTGAAGTACCATCTTGTTGGCAAAAGACTTAAAGCCCTGTACCTCAATACTTTTTAAATACATTTTATTCTTCCTTCGTCAAAATCTTGATTCCCTCATATGCTGCGATCTGCTCGGCTTCTTTTTTGTTATGTCCTTCCCCGGAACACAACAATTCTTCATTAATGAACAAGCCTACCACAAAATGCTTATCATGGTCGGGACCGGTTTCTTCCAAAACCTTATATTCGAGTTTCATATTGTCTCTTGACTGAACATATATCTGCATTCTGCTCTTTGAGTCAACAAACAACTGGTTCTCGGATATATCATTTAAAAGAAATTTTTCTATATATTCTTTGGCAGCCATATATCCGAATTCAAGATATACCGCGCCGATGATCGCTTCAAAAACATCGGAAAGAAGAGAATTTCTGTTTCTTCCGCCGCTCGCATCTTCACCTTTGCCCAAAAGAATGAATTCGGAAAGATTCATGCGTCTAGCGGTAAAAGCAAGCGAAGGCTCGCAGACAAGCGATGCTCTGAGTTTGGATAATTCGCCTTCGGGCATATCGGGATGTCTTCTGTATAAAAAGTCACTCGAAACTATCTCGAGCACGGCATCACCCAGAAACTCGAGTCTCTCATAATCTTCCCATTTATTAACTTTTAATTCATTTACAAAAGAAGAATGTGATATGGCGCTTCTTAAATTCGAAGTATCCGAAAATTTAAAGCCAATCAATTCCTGCAGTCGTTCAAGTTTGTCTTCAATATTCATTTTTTACGTTCCATTACCTTTTCGATTAATAAAACGGCTTCGCCGACGTTGGAGATCTGTTCGACATCTTCCCCATCCAACGAAATATCAAGAGCTGATTCAACTCCGAGTATTATCTGATAAACATCTAAAGAATCTGCACAAAGATCCCCTATGAATGTTGTCTCTTCCGTTATCTCATTGGCATCGACATTTAATATCTCAACAATTTTTTCTTTTAAAACATCAAGTATCATTTCTTACTGTTAATCCTCCTGGAGCTCGGTTATGGCAAAACTGTCTTTAAGTATTTCGAGTATTCCGCTTTCCTTGAATTTGATGCACTGTTTCAGTGCATGTTTGATCTCTCCCGCTTTGGAATTTCCGTGTCCTTTTACAACAAGCCCTTTTAAACCGAGAAGAGGTGCTCCGCCGTATTCGGATGCGGAGAACGACTTTAAGGTTTTCTTAATGGCAGGTTTAACCAGTGCTCCGCCGATCTTGGATTTTGTAGTGGAAAGCATCGATTCCTTGATCTTGGCGATAAGCGTTGCGCTTAAACCTTCATATAATTTAAGGATTACGTTTCCGACAAAAGCATCGCAAACGATAACGTCACAAAAACCGTCCGCAATATCCCTGGCCTCAACACTTCCAATGAAATTGATGTCGGGACAGTTTTTAAGTAACGGAAACGTATCCTTAACCAGCAGATTTCCCTTTTCTTCTTCACTGCCGATATTAACTATGGCAACTTTGGGGTTTTCGATCCCCATCATTTTATTCATATAAACGCTTCCCATCCTTGCGAACTGAACAAGATTGGAAGGTTTTGAATCAACATTCGCACCGCAGTCGATAAGTAAAGAAAATCCTTTTGCGGTAGGAATCAGCGGAGCAAGGGGAGGTCTTTCCACACCTTTGATACGGCCGACGATAACCTGTCCGCCCACAAGTACGGCTCCGGTAGAACCGCATGATACAAACGCATCCGCTTCTTTATTCTTTAACATGTTCATACCGACTACGATCGAAGAATTTTTCTTCTTTCTTATAGCGGCAACGGGAGGTTCCGACATGGATATGATCTCTGTTGCATTAACTATCTCAAGCTTTTCGGAATCATATTCTTTACCTTCAAGTTCCTTATCGATTAGCTCTTTGATCCCAACAAGAAAAATTTTTAAATTATCATTCTCTTTAAGCGCTTCCAAAGCTCCTTTTACAACTTCTTTCGGAGCATTGTCACCGCCGTGAGCATCAAGTGCAACTTTAACCAGATTATCCATTTATAAACCTCTCGAAACAATACTTAAGTCCATAAAAATTCAACTTTAAATATACTAAAAACAGCGCTAAAAATCAAGTTAATCCGCGAATATAAAGTTTTTATTGACAAAGTTTATAGCAAACTGTATACTCTTTAACGTACGAATAAAAATGAAACAGGGAATTGGAGGTGTAAAGATATGTCTATTTGTCCTAAGAACAAATCATCCAAAAGCCATAGAGATAAAAGAAGAGCAAACTGGA
>CACZOG010000237.1 GCA_902782715.1 uncultured Lachnospiraceae bacterium
CTGACAATCGAAAAATCATCCGCTTCAAGATAATATGAATGGACGAAATATGTATAACTGCCCTTGTATATTCTTTTAAACAAGACGCCGCGCTTGGGGAATTCAAGAGAGTTCCAGCCCATATGAGGAATCTTTCTGTCGTCTCCTTCGGGGATCCTTACGATCTTTCCCTTTAAAAGTCCAAGACCTTTAACGCCTTCGCTTTCTTCGGAAGAATCGAAGAAAAGCTGAAGTCCGAGACAAATGCCCAGAATAGGCTTTTTTTCTTCAAGAACGAGTTCTTTGATCACATCGGTCAACCCGTATTCGTTCAGTTTGTTCATTGCATCGCCGAACGCCCCGACTCCGGGTAAAATAAGCTTGTCGGCCTTTTTTAATACGTCGATATCTCTGGTAATAACGCACTCATAGCCGAGTTTCGTTACGGCTTTCTCGACGCTTTTGATATTACCGGCATCGTAATCTATTATAGCTATCATTAATCTGCCTCCGGTTGATCTTTAATGAGTTTTTCTTCGGGCAGCATATCTTCAAGTTCGTCGCCGTCCGATTCTTCTTTTGTTTCTTCAGTCACGTCTTTCTCGATCACAGGTTCTTCAACCGGTGCATCTTTAACTTCATAACCGCTTCCCGAAACAAGGCCTTCTATGGCAATGGTGTAATAAACGGGTTTCATGCCGCAGATTTCTTCTATCTCGCTGTCGGAAACACCGTATCTTTCTTTGATCCTTTGTTCGATCGAATCCCTGTAAAGATCCACTTCTTCGGTTACGGAAAGTTCAACCGCTTCCGACTGAAGTTTATCGCATTCCTGTCTTGCGGCAAATAAAGCATCGCAAAGCTTAAGCTCATTGCCTGAAAGTTCGTAAGCATCTGCTTTTTGGATGAAAAGCTCGATATTGTAAAAGAGCGAAGCTTTCCTGTAAATAAGCTCATCCGAATTATTTAATCTCATTCCGTAAAGCTTATTGCTTGCCGTCTCGTAATCGCCATTGTAATATGCCAGTCTCGCCTCATTCTTGGCTATGAATTTTGCTCCTCCGATCGTTAAGAGAAGAACAATCGCAAGAAGAGTCAGGCAGAAAGCCATGGTAAGGATAATACCTCTCTTGCCGATTCCCGACTTGGTATTTTCTACCTCTTCCTCTTCCTTCTTACCCTTCTTTTCCTTCTTGGGTTTTCCGGCTTTTTCTTTCTTGTCTTTCTTCTTTTTCTTCTTGGCCTTTTTATCTTCTTCGTCGAGTTCGGCCTCTATTGCAGCATTTTCATCAACAGGGCCTGCTGCCTTGCCTTTGCCCTTTTTGTCTTTTTTACCCTTCTTGTCTTTTTTCTTTCCGCCGTCTTTGGCTTCGCCTTCGGGATTATCTCCTTCTTCGCCTTCCTCTTCGCTTTCTTCAAACATGAATCCTAAAAGTTTGGCAAAGAATCCCTTTTTCTCTTTAGGATCGGAATCATCGAAATCTCCGTCGTCATCAGACTCCGATAACTGTGATTCTTCTTCACCTTTTTTATTCTTCTTTTTCTTTTCTTTTTTCTTTTTCTTCTTTGATTTCTTGTCTTCTTCTTCGCCCTCGGCTTGGCCGTCAAACATTCCCTCATTATCGTCGTTGTCCATATTGTCGATTCCTTCGATCATAGACAATAACTCGTCGTTAACGGCTTCATTGTTATCGGACTTATGAAGAATGTCGTTTATTTCATTGATGTCTTCGTCGCTTGATTCCGCTCTTTCGGCTTTAAGTCTTTCGCTCTCTTCGTTTGCTTTATTCTCAACATCCGCAAGAAGTGCGTCAACGTTTTCAAGACTGCTTAAGAAATCATCATCCGTGGTATCGATGATGCCTGCTTCCGAAACGTTGTTATCGTTTTCCTGCACACTTTCTTCAAGCGTTTCGTTTCCTTCGGGATTAAGAGCCTCCTCCGCCGCCTCGGGGTCCTCTTCGTACCTGGCGATCCTTTCCTCAAGATCCTGTGCGCTTACATGGCGGTCGGGATGGACATCGGAAATATCGGATAATATGGCATCTATTTCATCCATATCAAGAACTTCCTCGGAAGGAATGGCTTCTTCTTCAGAGGTTTCTTCTTCTGAGTCTTCGTTTAAGCCTGCATCATTTAAAGAGGCATTGAGACTTGCCAGTTCCTCGTCAAAGTTAAACTCTGACATTAACTTTTCAACATCATCCATCGAATCGTCTTCGTTATTCATTTGTTCAAGGATTTCATCTTCCGGAGTCATTTGATTTCCCCTTGCTTAAATATCTAAAACAGCCGAGAGTTCATCCCGGCTGATCGAGTTACCTTTTAATCAATGCATCAACTTCCGTAACCAGATTTCCTATCTCAGGTTTTGAAAGCTGAGCGTCCGCACCGAGCGTCTCGCCTTTTCTCTTTATGTCCTCGTTAATAAGTGATGAGAAGATTACAACGGGCAGATGATTAAGCTTGTCGTTTTCTTTAATGAGTTTGAGCAGTCTGAATCCGTCCATTCTGGGCATCTCGATGTCCGTGATCACAAGCTTGCAGACCTCGTCCAGAAGACCGCGTTTCTGTGCATCGCTTATAACATCCCATGCTTCCTGTCCGTCAGCACACGACATAACATTTGTATAACCCGCCTTGTTGAGCGAATCTCTTACCAGTTTGTTAAGCAGAGCCGAATCTTCCGCAAGAACAATGGGAATATCGTTTCGCTCTCTCTCACCGAGTTTTTCGATCTCTGACATTCTGATCCCCGTATCGGGATTGATGTCCGAAACGATCTTTTCAAAATCAAGAATGACAATGAGTTTGCCGTTTATATTTACGATACCCGTAGATATGCCGTCGTTTGCACTTGAGAGCGTTGTCTCGGGTTTCATGATCTGTGTCCAGGAAACTCTGTGGATTCCGACAACATTTTCTACATGAAAAGCAATGTCCAGTTTATTGAAATTCGTAACTATGAAAAGTCCGCCGGGCTTTCCTTCGCCAAGCTGTAAGCAGTTTGACAGATCGACAGCGGTGATCATCGTATCTCTCGGCATAAAAATGCCTTCTACACTGGGGTGCGCATTAGGAATCGGAGTTACAGGCTGATAATTGATGATCTCTCTTATCTTGGCAACATTGATACCATATGAATTTCCCGAAATGGTAAATTCAAGAACCTCCAGTTCGTTCGTACCGCTTTCCATAAGAATTTTGCTTTCCATAGTTTCACCTCACCCAAATATGATTTCAGCCTTTTAAGGCCAAAAAAATACACATGATTATTATATCATAACCATGTGTAAAAAAATAGTAAAAATAAAAATCGGAGTGACAAGATTTGAACTTGCGACCTCTGCCTCCCTAAGACAGCGCTCTAGCCAAACTGAGCCACACCC
>CACZOG010000238.1 GCA_902782715.1 uncultured Lachnospiraceae bacterium
AAGGATTCAAAGCCTTTTATTGTTTATCTTTATCAAACTGTAGGATCACAGGCAGTCATTTAAGATTTCAATCCATTCCTTGATTATCTTAACCTCTTCGTTGGCTTCCTTAATCGCAGTCTCTTTCTTTACCTTTTTGTAAACAGGCGCTTCCATGGCATCCTTTTTCTTTCTGACAATAAGACTTACTTCATCTTTGTCAAAGAACAAAGCTATCGGGCCTCCTGCTTTAAATCCGGATATCTTGGATGCAAGAGCGGCCTTTAAGAATTTCTGTCCGTCGTCCTGTTCTTTTGCATAAACGGAAAACTTGGAATCAAACTTCTCGTTGGAACTTAAGATCTTGCAGTATGTTTCCGGCTGATTGTAATCCATTCCTCCAATCTTAAAATCATTACCTATGATCTGAACTTCCGACTTGAGTCCCGTTTTGATCTGTGTAACTATCATTACGCATTCCGAGCCGGCTTTCTTCTTTCCGTATCTTAAGGCGAGATCGTAACGAAGGAAAGGAGTTTTCTTATACACTCCCCTGACACAGTCGTTGGCAATGGCGCTTTTTGCTTTCTTAAGCATGGAATTGCGGGTCAGATCCCTTGTGGAGATCTTTTCGTAATCCGTATAATCGCCATCGGTAAATGCTTCTTTTAATGTCGGCTTTAAATATACTTCTTTGTATCTTGTCGAATATGCCTTATGCTTCGAATTCGTTTTAAGAAAATGGGGAAGCATATAGATGCATATAAAAATAAGCACAAGTAAAACCAGTACGATAATTGAACTTGCGTAAAGTTCCAAATCGATTATCTTCTTGAAAACAAGGAAAATGTAAGTTCCTGTCAAGATAAATACAAGGACCGAAACTATCTTCCAGATTATGTCGGCTTTCAGATATTTAACCCTTAAAGCATTAACCTCATCTTCGGGAGACAGAGTCTCAACCTTCTTTTCTTCATTTGTGTTTTCCATAGAATACTCCGTTAACGCTTATTTTGTAAGAATATCTTTAATTTCCGCAAGTTCTTCTGCGGTAGGTTCTGTAGGATTCCACAAAAGGTTCTGTCCGTCGTTCTCGTATCTGGGAATCAAATGAAAATGGAAATGAAATACGGTCTGTCCCGCACAGGGATTGTTGTTCTGAACGAGATTGAATCCGTCTGCGCCGAGTCTTTCGGTCATCTTCGTTGCAAGACGCTTAGCCAGGATCATTACCTTTCCTGCCTTTTCTTCGGGAATTTCGTATATGTTTGCGTAATGCTCTTTCGGTAAGATGAGCGCATGTCCCTTTGTGGCGGGACCTACGTCGAGGATTACGTTAAAATCATCATCTTCGTAAATCGAATTGGTCGGAATCACTCCATTGGCAAGTTTGCAAAAAATACAATCGTCTTTCATATCCTGTCCTCTCTCACACTTTTATTGGCAAAACTTAAATCGCAAAAGGAAACAAAGTATCCAATGCCCTGAGAAGATTAAAATCTCCCTTGGATGTCATCTTTCCGCTCATGAACATTCTCTGGAAACTGTTCTCTCCGGCAATGATCTTATCAAGTATATCCGAAGTCATCTCAAGTTTGACATCACTGTACTCGTTCGAACCGTAGAATACTTCTAGTTTGGAATTGGCTACTTTAATAATAAGATCCTTCTTGAAATTCTTGATCTTTAATTTGTATATCGCATTTGTTCCGGCCTGAGGTTTGAAAACTCTCTTGAAATCATCTATATACTTTGTCTCGTCATCGACTTCCTGATTCTCAAGTTTGTTTGTAAACAGTCCGGTCAGTTCTTTGATATCTTCTTTCTGTCTTGCAACAAATTCTTCATCCGAAGCATACATGGAAAGCTGTTCTGTTTCCTGAGGCGAAAGATCAACGTTCTGTGTTACCGAAACTTTCTGCTTAACAGCCTGATTGCTTGCGGGGAAAGAAGCGAACTTCTGAGAAATGCTTCTGTACATGTTCTCAGCTTTCTTCTCTATAATGCGGTTATACTCTTCCTTACATTCGAGCATAGAGATCTCGGGAATGTATCCGCAGATACCGCTGACGGGCTTTCCTCCGAGAATTTCCCATGCGGTAGCAAGATTCAGCTTGCCTTCTCTTTCTCCGTAAGTCGTGGACATGCAAACGGGACACATATATATCTTTGAGATAACTTCCTTGTCTCCGTAGAGCCAGCAGGCATCAAGGAACTGCTGCATAAAACCGCCGATTCCGTACCATTCGACAGTCGTGGCAAGAATAACCCCGTCCGCTTCCTTAAGAGTCTTGGGCAGAGTCGTGATAGTGCTCTTGTATTCATACAGATCGAATCTCTCGACAGAAACATTTAATTCTTCGAGAACTTCCTGCATTTTCTTGATGACATACTGAGTCGGATCGCCTATAAGACCGCGTCCGCCGTAATAAATGTTAATCTTCACCTTTTGCACCTTTTCTTTGAACTTACTTCCTAAAATAATTATAGTGATTTTAGCGGAAAATACAACAAAGACCTAATTTAAAAGGTGTGAAATTTTGGTGTTATCCGAGGACATATCGAACGCTTCCGATCGTTATCTCATCCCCCTGGGATATTTCCTTTTCGATTTTACTGATTTTTTCACCGTTCACAAAAGTGCCGTTACTTGAGTTGAGATCGTATATGAAAAGCCGGCCGTTTGACTCGTCTATCTGCGCATGCATTCTGGAAACACTTTTGTCGTTTATAAGAATGTCAACACAGTCCCGTCTGGAGCCTATTATGCATGGGAATACCTTTAATTCCGCATCGGGCACACCATGGTTTCGGCTCACCAGGCGTCTGACGTTATCCTGAGGAATATTCATTAACACGGTCGGAGCATAATCGTAATCATATTCCGTATATTCTTCGTCTTCGTCATCATGAATCCTGTAATCATAGAACTCATTATCTTTCGGAAGATAATCCTCGGGTTTGTATTTCTTCCTGAAAAACTGGGAAAAGACCTTTTCCACTGTTTGTTCCAGGATATTGGATGACTTGGTATTGCTCTCGTTTTCCGTGAGTTTGTCGACTTTCGGTAAGGCAGGTTTTTTCTCCATGTTCGGCTTTGTGTCTCTGTCTTCTTTTGATTCCTTCGCCGTATCATCAAAATTCGAGTAAAGGATCTCATAAAGGTTCTCTGTCTCGAGGCTGCCTTCCTTTATTCGTTTGTACATTTCACACGCAGTTTTAACCACCGATGGATTCTCGTTGTCTATATGTTCCAAAACAAATTCCGCCAGATCGAGAAGATTATTTGAGTTGTTATCATACGGATAAAAGATCCAGTATATGTTCTCCGAACCGCCGTCCCTGTAAATATACTCGGGCGAGACGATTATCCCGGATGTATCTATGAACAGTCTCTTGCATTCTTTTACCATGCTGCTTATGGAAAACAGTATATCCGACAGTTCTTTGTACGTGATCTTCCTGGTCAGAAATCCCTTTTCGAGCGTAACTTTCCCCGTAATGTCATAGTAAAGTTTGTCTTCCCCGTCCCATTTGGCTCTTTTTACGGGAATAAAACCTTCCGCCCTGTTTCTTAGCACCATTTCCATCTGGTAATCGCCGTCTTTTTCCGGCAGAACCAGATAATTTCTGTTTGAATTTCTTCTGTATTCGCTTTCCACTTTTCCCTCCGATCATTCAATCCCTTCCGGGGTTTCCTTGTTATCACCGATTAAGCCTTTTGCAAAGTCATACAGGGCTTTTATGCGTCTTACATCCGAAATCAGTTCCGCGGCTGACATTCTTACCTTTTCTATTTCCATCTCCGTTTCCCGAAGTTCTGACAGTACGGGAACATTCTGAGGAACAGCGAAAGTCGTACTTACAGAAGCATATACTTTCCTTTTTGACACTTTAACGCTTATATTGGCATCCTCAACTCCGAGTAATGCGTCTGAGAGTTCCTCATCAATTCTTTCTTCTATGATTTTTTTGAGTTCGTTGTTCGAGCAGTTCCCCGCATAATCCGCAGCCATTACCGCATGGACCAGAGCTTTATACATAACCGTCCTGTCATATAAGAAGATCATAAGCCACATGATCGAGACTATCGTAAGCAGTATGATCGGCATTACCATTGCGCATTCGATCGTGAAGTTTGCTCTTTTTATTCTGCTTTTTTCCGTAATATCAACCTCCCCGCAAAAGTACTGTTATCAAAAGAGCCGGAGCCATAAACGGAACAAACGGGATCTTCGTCTTTTTATCTGCTTTTTGAAATATTAAAGCAATAAAGGAGAACACTGCACATAAAAGGCATGCCCAGAAGAACAAAAATAAATTATCCTTCCATCCCAAAAGAAGTCCCGTTGCACAAAGGATGACTCCGTCGCCTAAACCTATGGCTTCATTGGTAATAAAAGAAAATACGATTATTACAAATCCTTCCGCCAATCCCAGTAATGCACCGGGTATATTTCTATTCGGATCGCTTACAAGCAGTATTACCGACAAAGCCGCTGCAATGATCGGACCGGCAAGCAGTATTTCCCGTTTTTTTATGTCCGATATACCTTCCACGACCAGTAAAATTGCCGTAAGAACGCATCTTACTATACTAAAAACCATTATCGTACTCTCCGACATCCGTCTCAGACTTTATTTCTCCTCTTTTATATCCTGCACACCAATCGCAAAGACCCCTTCCTCCAACCTCTCCGATAGTTACTTTGTAAATCGTTCTCTTCAACCCGGAGCAGGATAAGCTTGTGTGATAGCTTGTTCCATAAGGTGTCACATAAACAAACTCTCCTTCGCCTTTGTCTTTTCCCGCACATTTTTCGCAAGGATAGTATTTCTTTCCATCCTTGTTTCTGCATTCATCCAGTTTTTCCTTGTAAACCGTAAGAACGGTAACATGAAGGTGAGAGCAGTTCCTGTTGGTGTGATAGACTGTTCCTGTTTCGGTTATATATACATATTGGTCTTTTTCAGAGTTCTTCGAATGGGAATAACCGTTCCATGCATGTACCTTTGCCCTGTTGGCAAAAGTCATTTCTCCCACTTTGAAAAGGTTGAAAAGCGGTTCGACTCTGTATGTTGCGATCAA
>CACZOG010000239.1 GCA_902782715.1 uncultured Lachnospiraceae bacterium
GGATGGGACAACCCCGGCACTTTCCACTCGGTAGACCTCTGGTTCTTCTTCGAGACACTCGGACTCTGCTGGAGACCTTTCGTCGGAAGACATTTCGATCTTGCAAGACAGATCTGCAACTACTTAACCAACTTTGTTAAGACCGGCGATCCCAACGGTAACGATGCTGACGGAACACCCATGCCCACATGGACACCTTATTCAAAGGAAAACAAAGCAGGTATGGAATTTACCTCCGACGGACCCGTTCCCGTTGTCAGGGATTCAGAATTCAACGATTTTATCAAAGACTGGATTGATGAGAAAGCTCTCAATTCATAATTTGATTTTTTACATTTAAAAACCTCTCAGATACAGAAAGGAACACCTATGAAACAGGCTTTTAACCCTTATTTACCTTCATGTGAATACGTTCCCGACGGAGAACCTCATGTATTCGGTGACAGGGTATATGTATACGGTTCACATGACCGTTTCGGCGGACATTTCTTCTGCCAGAACGATTATGTATGCTACTCAGCCCCCGTTGACGATCTCGCGGACTGGAAATACGAAGGTGTGATCTATACAAGACTTGACGACAAATTAAACGAAAAAGACAATATGTGCCTCTATGCACCCGACGTAACAAAAGGTCCGGACGGAAGATACTACCTTTACTATGCACTCGATAAGGTTTCGACTATCTCTGTAGCCGTCTGTGACACTCCCGCAGGAAGATATCAGTTCTACGGATATGTTCATTATGAGGACGGAACAAAATTAGGCGATAAAGGCGAAGAGCATCAGTTCGATCCCGCCGTGATCACCGAGGGCGACACAACATATCTTTATACCGGCGGCGTATGCGCAAAGGGCGATAAATCCGTTCACGGTTCGATGGTTACCGTGCTCGGAAGCGACATGCTCACCATAAAAGAAGCGCCCAGATTCCTTGCTCCTTCACCCGAATGTGCAATGGGTACGGACTTTGAAGGCCACGGCTTCTTCGAAGCTTCATCGATCCGTAAATTCGACGGAAAATATTATTTCGTTTATTCATCGGAAGTCATGCACGAACTCTGCTATGCGACAAGCGATCTTCCCGACAGGGATTTTAAATACGGCGGAGTGATCGTAAGTAACTGCGATATCGGAATCTCAACATACAAAAAAGCCGAGGAACCCGCTGCATACGGGGCAAACAACCACGGCGGACTTTGTGAGATAAACGGAAAGAGATATATCTTTTATCATCGTCAGACCAACAATGACTGGTATGCCCGTCAGGGCTGCGCCGAAGAAGTCAGATTCCTTGACGACGGAAGCATCCCTCAGGTTGAGATTACTTCATGCGGCTTAAACGGAGGTCCTCTTTCCGATCTGGAAGAGTATCCTTCATACATTGTCTGCAACATGTATACAGATAAAGAGAGAATCCCCTACGTCGGAGGACATCATGTACCCAGAGTAACGCAGGACGGAAAAGACGGAGAAGAGTGCGTAGGATATATCTACAATATCGTTGAGAATACGACTCTGGGATTCAAATACTTTGATTTCAAAGGAGTTAAGGGAATTGAATTAAAAGTCTGCGGTTACGGAAGAGGCGACTTTGAAGTCCGTACCTCACCCGACGGTCCCGTCTATGCAAAGATCGGCGTGGATTTTGAAACCGTATGGGTCACCTATACCGCGGAATGCAATATCCCTGACGGAGTATCGGCTTTGTACCTTAAATACACCGGATTCGGAAACATGGGACTTAAATCATTCAGATTCATTCATTAGACTCTTTTGTTATAATTTATATTACCTTATTTAGCAAAAAGGACCGTCAGTCGACGGTCCTTTTTGTGTGCTTTATTTATGTTTTTACTGTTCTGCTTTTTCTTTTTTGTTCTTTTTTAAATATGCGATTCCGAATGATATCGCTGCGATCACTATAGCAGCCGCTGTAGCGATAAGAACAACCATCCAGTTGACGCTTCCGAGTCCGGCGAAATCGAATTTACCGTCATCGGGATTCTGAAGATGTGAGAAGATGCATGATATATCAACGATAAGACCTGCAGCAAGTGCAAGACCGCCCGTCCAGTAAAGAAGAGGGATCTTGGTCTTCTCTGTCTGAGCCATATGTCTGATAGTGGGATTTCTGAAATCGATGAGAGATCCGATATAATATGCCAGAGCAACGGTTACGATCGTTTCGGGGATCATGTAAGTTGCATTGTATCCTACGGAGTAGATAAGTGCCGCATTTGTGGGGATCGATAATCCTGCCCATACGGTCGCACCGGAGATAACGTGGCATGCATATCTTAAAAGGCATGCAAGGATAGTACCGAGTACGAGGGATGCGGGCTGTGCTTTAACGATCTTTCTGAATATTCCGCCGAAGCCGATGACCGTAAATGCAACAACGTAATCCAGCATGATAACGGCAATGATCGAGATCCATGTCGTTACGTATGAAAGAGTGTTAAGTCCCAAAAGCTGCTGAATGATGCCGTATGCAAGGCCTGTGATAAGACCGTATTTTACGCCGTGTCTGTAAGAGATTAAGATCACGGGAAGCATTGAAGCAACCGTTACCGAGCCGCCGTAAGGCAGGTCGATGAGCTTAACGAGCGAAAGAACTATACCTACGGCAAGCATGAGCGCACATTCCGCAAGTATTCTGGTTGTTGATACCGAATTCGGATCTTTTGTTTTTGATACTTCTTTTGTTTTTGACATAAAAAAACCTCCTAATGATCGCAGGAGGAGACAATAAACTGCTTCCTTACGCCGGTATTACCCGGTTCAAGTAATGAGGGTCAGATATTAAAAAAATCCTTCTCAGCCGATGCTCCCCTAGCAAAAACAATATTTACAGCGGTTATTATAGTGAAGTTTAACCGTAAATGCAAGTGTTTTCACACTATCCTTTTATCATGATCATTCCGGCCATGGTTCCGCGCTTTCCTTTTTGTGCGCGGTGAGAGAATAAAACATGGTTATTGCAGCATGTGCAGAGTCCCGAAATGCTTATGTGCTCGGGTAAGATCCCCGAATAAGCGAGTGTTCCGAATATGATCCTGCTAAGATCAAGTTCAAATTTGTCGTCGCCTTTTTCGAAATACCATGCATCATCAAGATAATCAAATTCGATGAATTCCTCGAATACGTCACGGCTTACCTCGTAGCAGCACATTCCGATACAGGGGCCGATCCCCGCATAGATATCCTCGGGTTTTGATCCGTATTCTTCCTGCATTTTCTCAACGACCTTAGCCGATATTTCCCTGGCAGTTCCCTTCCAGCCAGAGTGAGCTATTCCGACTGCTTTCTTAACGGGATCCGCAAAGAAAACGGGCACGCAGTCCGCGCATGTTACCGTGATCGCAAGGTTCGGCTCATTGGTCACAAGCGCATCCACGTCCACATAACGGAAGGGTTTTAAGATCCCGCAGCCCGCATCTTCCCTTGTGGCAACACGCACATTGTTACCGTGATTAAGATTTCCTATTACGACATCTTCAAGCTTTATTCCGACGGCATCAGTAAAAAGCTCATAGTTTCTTCTTATGTTCTCTCTGGAATCGTCGGTCTTGATGCCTAAATTCATCGAAGAATAATAACCCTCGCTGACTCCGCCCTCTCTTGAAGAAAAAGCATGTTTTATAAAATCCAGCTTTTCAAAATCCGGAAAAGTATAATACATTACCTCGTTGTTGTAATTCTCTTTCATAAAACCCACCTGAAAATAAAAAAACCTCGAATCGATTCTTAATGTCTGCTGCAGGTAAGTGACATGCTCAGGCACCCTTGCGGCACCCGGAAGATTCCTCTTAGTGCTGCTTCGTTCCCGACCTGACACGGTTCGTGGATTTCCGCCGCGCAA
>CACZOG010000240.1 GCA_902782715.1 uncultured Lachnospiraceae bacterium
GCAGTTGTTTTGGCGAGATGGCTCAACTGGCTAGAGCATCCGGTTCATACCCGGAAGGTTGAGGGTTCAAGTCCCCCTCTCGCTACTAAGGCACCGAGTTGATTCGGTGCTTTTTTTATGCTTTTTTTGCTGTAAGGCAGAGTGTGTGAAATAAATATGAATATTGTTAATACTTATATAGATAAAAATATGGTTTTGTGGTAAAATACTCCGTGGTTATTTTATGGAAAAACATTATCAATAAGGGCTTTTACAGGGGTTTTGTGTGAGTACTAAAGACAAGATTAACAAAGTGATCCTTTGGACATCTTTTATTATATATTTTTTACTGGTTTTATATGTGACGTTGTTTGGAAGCAGGGCATCGGGTTTTAATTTCAGGATGGTGAATCTGATCCCTTTTAAAACAATCAAGCTTTATCTTAAATGGCTGTTTGACAACAACAGAGCAAACAACTACATTCCGATAGTCAATCTCGGGGTTAACTTCATTCTGCTTATGCCGATGGGGTATTATCTGCCTGAGGTTTTCAGAATATTCAAGAACTTTTTCTTGTATACGGCAGTCTGCGCTTTATTCGTAGGATTTATTGAACTGATCCAGTATTTTACGCTGCGCGGTTCTTTTGATGTGGATGATTTTATATTAAATATGATGGGTGCTTTGATCGGCTATGTTTTATGGGCCGTTTTCTATGTCATCCGTAAACGCAAGACACAAGAGAGTGAATCGGATTAAGGATTAAATGGAGAGAAAATCATGTTTCTTACTCTTATGAAGCACGTAAAAGGGTATGCGCGTTCTTCTGCGTTAACACCTTTTTTTATGGTGCTTGAAGTTATTTTTGAAACCATTATCCCCATCTGCATGGGCCACATGGTAACGTACGGTATCGAAGGAAACAACGGTGCCGGAGATATGGATTATATCCTTAAAATGGGCGGAATAATGCTAATACTCGTAGCGGGTGCGTTTGTCTCAGGTATTCTCGGAGCCGTATTCGGTTCTATTGCATCCTGCGGACTTGCCAAGAACCTTCGTAAGGATATGTATGAGAATATTCAGACATTCAGTTTCTCGAACATCGACAAATTCTCAACTGCCGGTCTTATCACAAGACTTACTACGGATGTAACCAATGTACAGAATGCATATCAGATGCTTCTTCGTCTTGCATTCCGTGCTCCCGTCAGCATGCTCTTTGCGATGGTAATGTCTTATACCGTTTCCGTAAGGATCGCCAATATTTATCTTATTGCGGTTATCTTACTTTCGATCGGTCTTATTATCATCATGCTTAATGCAAGGAAGTATTTCTCCAGAGTATTTGAAAAATACGATGACTTAAACGAAACGATCCAGGAAAACGTTAATGCGATAAGAGTAGTAAAAGCATTTGTAAGAGAAGATTACGAGTCGGAAGAACTCAAAAAAGCCGCAGGAAACATTTACAAGATGTTTGTAAAGGCTGAAAACGTAGTTATCTGGAACTCGCCCCTGATGCAGTTTACCATGTTCGGAACAATGCTTGTCATAAGCTGGGTCGGCGCACACATGGTTGTATCGAGCGAACTTGAAACAGGTGAACTTCTTACGCTCTTTACATACTGCATGAATATTTTAGGAAACCTTATGATGGTTTCGTTTGTTTTCGTAATGCTTACTTTATCCGCGGCGAGCGGACGAAGAATTGCGGAAGTTTTAAAAGAGGAACCAGCTCTTAAGAATCCCGACAACCCCGTAAGAGAAGTTGAGGACGGAAGAGTGGCTTTTGAAAACGTCAGTTTCTCATATAAGAAAGAAGGAACGGGAAAGAACGTATTAAACAATATCAATCTTGATATAAAGTCAGGTGAAACTATAGGTATCATAGGCGGTACCGGCTCTGCAAAATCAAGTCTGGTCAATCTTATAAACAGACTTTATGACGTTACCGAAGGAAGTGTCAGAGTCGGCGGGATCGATGTAAGACGGTACGATATGGAGAGCCTTAGAAATCAGGTATCCGTTGTGCTTCAAAAGAACGTGCTTTTCTCGGGAACCGTTTTTGAGAACCTTCGATGGGGCAATCCTTCCGCGACGGATGATGAATGTATCGAAGCTTGTAAGCTTGCATGCGCGGACGGTTTCATATCTGCATTTCCCGAAGGATACAACACAAAGATAGAACAGGGCGGAACCAATGTGTCCGGCGGACAGAAACAGAGGATCTGTATCGCAAGGGCACTGCTTAAGAAGCCCAAGATAATCATTTTCGATGATTCGACATCCGCCGTTGATACGGCAACCGATGCTGCAATAAGAAAGTCACTTAAGGAAGCGATCCCCGGAACCACCAAATTCATAATCGCTCAGAGGATCTCATCCGTTCAGGATGCAGACAGGATCATCGTTATGGAAGAAGGCGAAGTCAACGGTTTCGGTACACATGAGGAACTGCTTGAAAACAATGCCATTTACAGAGAGGTTTATGAATCACAGACCGGCGCCAATGCAGACTTTGACGAGGCGAAAGGGGGTGTGAACTGATGGCAAGAAACGATAAACCCATCCAGATGGGAAGAAACAGGGGAATGGGACCCAGACCCAAACTCGATCATCCCGTTAAAACATTTTTAAGACTTATCAAATACTCTTACGGAAGATACCCGATCCCTTCGATCATTGTATTTTTATGCATTATTTTCTCGACACTAACACAGATCGTCGGAATGAGTTCGCTTCAGGTTCTGATAGATGTTTACATCACTCCTTTAAAGAGTCAGGCAAACCCTGATTTTTCGGGACTTGTAAAGATGTTAACCCTCATCGGGATCATGTTCGCGCTTGCGGGATTAAGTACTTTTACATACAACAAGATAATGGTTTATGTTGCTCAGGGAACAATGAAGAGACTGCGTATAGATCTTTTTACGCACATGGAAAAACTCCCGATCAAGTATTTTGATACGCATTCTCACGGCGATATAATGTCCATCTATACAAACGATATCGATACTACAAGACAGATGATCGCACAGAGTATCATTCAGCTTGTTTCATCTTCGATATCGATAGTCGGAACATTTATTGCATTGATAAGACTGAGTCCCCGTCTTACGCTGGTTTCCATACTCATGATCTTTATCATGTTTATGACTACAAGAGTGATAGCAGGCAAATCTGCGGGATTCTTTGTTGCACAACAGAAAAACTTAGGTGCCGTAAACGGATACATCGAAGAGATGATGGAAGGTCAGAAAGTCGTTAAGGTATTCTGCAGAGAAAGGATCTGTGAGAAAGAGTTTAACGAACTTAACGAAGAACTTTACCATACCGCTTCAAGTGCGGGTAAGCTTATCAATATACTCGGCCCCGTTAACGGACAGCTCGGCAACTTAAGTTTCGTTGTTATTTCCGTAGTCGGAGGCTTCTTCGCGATAAACAATATCGGCGGATTTACGATCGGTGCTTTAGGAAGTTATCTTACATTGAATAAGTCCGTAAATATGCCCATCATGCAGATCTCACAGCAGTTTAATACCATCGTTATGGCGCTTGCCGGTGCTGACAGAGTGTTTAAACTACTTGATGAGCCCGTAGAGGCTGACGACGGATACGTAACGCTTGTTAACGCAAAGAAAACAGGCGAAAGTCTTGAAGAGACCGATGAACATACAGGCAAGTGGGCATGGAAGCATTACCATAAAGCAGACGATACGACTACATATGAAGAATTAAAAGGTGCGGTTGTATTTGATGATGTTGATTTCGGTTATACCGAAGAAAAGACAGTTCTTCACAATATCGACATGTTTGCGAAGCCCGGTCAGAAGATCGCATTCGTAGGCTCAACCGGTGCCGGCAAAACTACCATTACGAACCTTATAAACCGTTTCTATGATATCCAGGACGGTAAGATACGTTACGACGGGATCAACGTGAATAAGATCAAAAAGGCCGATCTCAGAAGATCGCTCGGAATGGTTCTTCAGGATACGCATCTTTTTACCGGAACTGTTATGGATAATATCAGATACGGAAAACTTGATGCTACCGATGAAGAAGTAATTGCTGCAGCAAAACTGGCAAATGCTCACGGCTTTATCGAAAGACTTCCTCAGGGATACGATACAATGCTCAAGGGAGACGGTGCATCGCTTTCACAGGGCCAGAGACAGCTTCTTTCCATTGCGAGAGCGGCTATTGCGGATCCGCCCGTACTCATTCTTGATGAGGCTACAAGTTCGATCGATACAAGAACCGAGAAGCTTGTTCAGGAAGGCATGGATAAGCTTATGAGCGGAAGGACCACATTCGTCATTGCTCACAGGCTTTCGACCGTTAAGAATTCGGACTGCATCATGGTTCTTGAGGATGGCCGTATCGTTGAGAGAGGAACTCATGACGAGCTTATAGAACAGAAGGGTAAATATTACAGACTTTATACCGGAAATCATGAGTCGGCATAGGCTTATTTCGTCATCAATGATGAAGGTTTTGCCCTTTACATATAATAGGCAAATATAGTATAATAAATTAATCGCGCATACTAGATATGCCATTTTTGGCAATCCTGAATGCAAGAGGATTTGGAGGATATATTTTTATGAGCGATTGTACACATGATTGTTCAACATGCGGTGCAGACTGTGCATCCAGAAGCAGCGCTCCCGAAAGCCTGCTTCAGCCCTGCAATGAACTTTCTCACATCAGAAAAGTTATTGCTGTAGTTTCGGGAAAGGGAGGAGTAGGAAAGTCGCTTGTTACTTCGCTTCTTTCGGTTAACATGAAAAGAGAAGGATATCAGGTCGGAATCATGGATGCCGATATTACCGGACCTTCGATTCCCAAGATGTTCGGAGTAAAGGATAAATGTGAAGGCAGTGAAAACGGTATTTTTCCTGTAAGAAGCAAGCTTGACATGGACATAATGTCGATCAACTGCCTGCTTGAGAACGAAACCGATCCCGTTGTATGGAGAGGCCCCGTTATAGCAGGAACCGTAACACAGTTCTGGACAGACGTTATCTGGGGCGATAAGGATTTCCTTTTCGTTGATATGCCTCCGGGAACAGGTGATGTTCCTTTAACGGTATTCCAGTCAATTCCCGTAGACGGGATCATTGTTGTGGCATCTCCTCAGGAACTCGTTGAGATGATAGTCGAGAAGGCTGTTAAGATGGCAGACCTTATGAAGATCCCCGTACTCGGACTTGTTGAGAACATGTCATATTTTGAATGTCCCAACTGTAAGGAAAAGCATTACATTTTCGGCGAATCCAAAGTCGAAGAGATCGCAAAGAAGCATGACATTCAGAATATTGCCAGAATTCCCATTAATTCCAAACTTGCGGGCGCTGCAGATAAGGGAATGATTGAACTTTACGAAGGTGACTGGCTTGATGATCTGACTGCCGCTCTTAAAGAAATCTGATGAATATTTGTGTATGAGGTGAATTTTCGTGAAAAGAACCGTACTTTCCATGGCTGATGAGAATTTTGACTTTTCCGTTCATGACGGGAATGTTACTTTTTCGACCGAAAGAATAGAGTTTGTCTTTTCGGATAATGAACAAAGAAGCGGTTCGTTCTCGATTTTCTGCCAGGGTGATACGCCTGTTTTGGGTGTATGCCAGTCCAACAATCCCAGAATGAAAGTGATCAATTCACAGTTTAAGGGATTCGAGGCTCAAATTGAATTTGTATTCGATCCCTGCGGCATGGAGCCGGGGGACGTTTCAAAGGGAGAGTTTATTCTTCTAACGGATAAGGGAGAATATTCTCTTCCTTTTATTTGCATTAAAGAAAACGAATTCATCAATTCGACATTAGGTCATATAAAGAACCTTTTCCATTTCGCAAATCTGGCGAGGACCAACTGGAATGAAGCGGTTAACGTATTTTATTCCAATGATTTCCTTACGATCTTAACAGGCAACGATCTTCAGTATAAGAGCCTTTACAGAGGCCTCTGCGAGAACGTAATGAACGAAAGGAACGTTGATGAGTTCCTTGTTGCCGTTAAAAAGAAAGACAGGATCTCATATACTCTTGAGACAGAAAAGATAGACCTTGTTAATCCCAAGAGCGAAGTTTCAAGAAAACTTGTCATTAAGAAATCAAGCTGGGGATTCGTGAGCATCGATCTTAAATCCGAAGGCAATTTCGTATTCATTCCCTGCACGCATTTTTCAGGTGATGATTTTGAAGACGATACGCTTCAGATCGAAGTAAGGATCATTCCGGAATTCCTTAAAAAAGGACGTAATTTCGGAAAGATCATCATCGATACGGCATACGGTTATCTTACCGTTCCCGTTATAGTCGACAATGACTGCGCCGATATATACAAGCATGAGAATTTCATGTTTAAGAAATCCCTCGATAAACTCATAAGACTTTATCTTGATTTTTCTTTTGACAGGATCTCACAGGATGAATGGTGCAAAGAAAGCCTTTCGATAGCGGAAAGCGTTAACGGAAACTTTGAGCATAATGTTTTAAGAGCACTGCTCAAATGCCAGATACTGATCATTAACAAGAGAGAAAAAGAAGCCGCAAGGATCTTAAGCGAGATCGATACGATCATCGAAAGCGAGAAATTATCGAACGAGACTTACGGTTATTATTTATACATTACAAGCCTTCTTTCAAAAGAAGCCGAGATCGTTACCAGATCTTTAAGAAAGATCAAGAAATTCTATGCAAAAGATGCCGGAAATTCGGTTCTTTCATGGCTTATCTTATATCTTACGGAAGACTTCTATACCAAGGACGACAAGAAACTCGAATTCCTTATCGAGCAGTACAGACTCGGTAACAATTCGCCTCTTCTTTATGTTGAAGGTTTAAGCATTTTCAATTCGAATCCTTCGCTTCTTATGAAACTTGACGATTACGAGGAAGCAGTTCTCCGTTTCGGTTACAAGCATAAAGCGATCAGCGCAAATTTAGGCGAAAGGATTCAGTTCTTTGTATCAAGAAAGAAAGAATTCAAGCAGATCTGGTTTGACATCCTTAAATACCAGTATGCATATATGCCCAGCAAAGAACTTCTTAATACCATTGTTACGTATCTCTGCAAAGGAAACAAGATCGGCAGAGAGTACTTTGAGTGGTATTCGCTGGGTGTTGAGAACGAATTAAGGATAACGAGACTTTACGAATTCTATATGGACTGTCTGCCCCTTGATTATGACAAGGATCTTCCGCAGATGGTAATGATGTATTTTGCATATCAGAACGATCTTGATTATCGCAAGAAAGCATTCCTTTATCACAATGTTCTGACACGTAAGGCAAAATATCCGGAAATAGCCGTTTCTTACAGAGAGACGCTCGAGGCTTTTGCAAACGAACAGATAAAAGAGAAGCATATTAACGAAGACCTTCTTTTCATCTATGCCAAGGTTATGAACCCTGATTTCGTTACCGAGGATAATGCGAACGAATGCGTAACTCTTCAGTTTATAAGAAGAGTAAAAGTTCCCGATAATGCGAGAAGAGTTATCCTGATCCATGACAAGATCATCGGAGAGCAGAAATTCACTCCCGAGAACGGCATAGCATACTGTCCGATCTACTCTAAAGATTTCAGACTCTTTTATGAGGATATACAGGGCAACAGAATGAGCGTTCCCGATGAGAACGTATCGGGTGCTATCCTTAACAACCCGATGCTTCTTGAGAGAGTGGCACACCTTGTATCCGATAAGATAGGTCTTATCCTCTGCAGGGTCGAAAGCATTTATTCTTACGATGCTATTACGGAAGACAATGTTTTTGATTACGAGAGACTCCTTCATTCGGATATCATTACTTATACATACAAGAAGAGCATCGTTAAGAATCTTTTACAGTTCTATTTTGACAACGATTATTATGCTGAACTCGAAGATCTTTTAAAGAGCGTCAAGAGTGAGATCTTCGAAGGAAACGAAAAAGGTAAATTCTTACAGATCCTTATTGCAAGAGGAATGTATGATACCGCATTTTCCGTTCTCGAACAGTTCGGTCCGGAGCATATCGAAATAAAGAGCATTCTGCGTCTTGTTTCAAGACTCCTTGAGAGAACCGATTTCGATGAATCCGAGATGCTTATTTCCTATGCCCAGTATGCTTACAGAGAAGGCAAATATGACGGTAATATCCTTGCTTATCTCGAACAGTATTTTAAGGGCAATATAAGAGAATTAAAGAATCTTTACAAAGACTGTGAAGCATTCGGTCTTGATACATATATTCTTATCGAGAACATTATCATCCAGCTTCTGTTCACGAATGCTTACCTGCCGGATAAGATCAGATTCCTTGACGAATTCATTGAGATGAAAGGTACCGGAGATCTTGAAAAAGCATTCCTGGCACAGTGCGCATATGATTATTTCGTTAAAGATACGATCACGGACGATTACGTATTTGAACGCATTGAAAAACTCATTCTTGAGAATGAGAAAGTCAACAGGATCTCCAAGCTTGCTCTTCTTAAGTATTATTCTTTCCTTGAAAAAGACGGATGGAATATCCCGATCATAGAGAAGCTTATTAACGAAGAACTCGATAAGAGAGTATGCTTCCCGTTCTTTATGACATTCGAAAATGTAGTTAAGAATCTTCAGAATTACTCGGATTATTCATTCGTTGAATACAGAGGCAATCCGAACGGACATGTTGTTATCCATTACTGCATCGAACATGATGACGGACTTGCAACGGAATACAAGAAGGAAGAGATGATCTGCCTTTACAGCGGCATTTTCGTCAAATCGTTCATTCTTTTCTGCGGAGATACGGTTCAGTATTACATTACGGAAGAGAATCAGAACATGGAGCAGCTTACTCAGAGCTCCGTGCTTACGAGAACGGAATCCGAGACGCAGAGCAGTCCGTGGAGATTTACCGCTCTTAATGACTGCATAATCGCAAAGCAGATGGATGATTACGTGACCGTTGAGAACGACCTTGTTTCCTATATGGAAAAAGATTTCCTTACAAGAGAACTGTTTAAGATTATTTAGGAGTGAAAGATGATTTCGGATATAAAAGAGGTATTTGACAAAATAAACAAAGACCGTTTTGTAGTCGGACTTGATATCAACGATTCTTTTGCACAGGTTTCCGTATGCAAAGTTGATTCGGACAATCCGTATACTCTTTCCGTAAAAGAGAATTCGGATGAATTCAACGTACCCCTTTATATGTTAAAAAGAAGGGATGACGGTGCATGGCTCTTTGGCGAAGAGGCTTATGAAGCATCCGATGACGGAGTTCTGATAAACAACCTTTTTGAAAGAGCAAGACTCGGCAAGACCGTCAGGATCGACAGGGAAGAATATCTTGCAAAAGATGTATTTCTTTTATTCCTTAAAAAGGTGCTTCTTTTATTCCCGACAATGGTTACTCCGGATAAGATCCTCTCGATCACAATTACGCTAAAAGATGCTGATTCGGATACGATACGAATGCTTCAGGAACTTCCTTCGATGATAAAGGTTAATCCCGATATCCTTCATTTCGTGACATACGAAGAAAGTTACTTCTACTACATGCTTTATCAGCCCGAAGAACTTCAGAATCACAATATTCTTTTATTTGATACATCGGGCGAGAAACTCCGTTCGTATTCACTTATGAGGAATTTCTTCAAGACACCCGGAGTTGCAACGGTTGATGTCAAAGAATACGTTAATTTCCCTTCGGAATCACCCACGGAATATGAAAAGGGTGAAAGAGATGCCCTGTTTATGCGGATCTCATCCGAACTTTGCAACTCGACCGTATACTCGGGAGTATATCTTATAGGACAGTGCTTCTATTCGGACTGGGCATCGGAATCGCTTCAGTATCTCTGCAAGGGAAGAAAAGTATTCAAAGGCAATAACCTTTTCTCAAAGGGTGCCTGTTACGCGGCAAAAGAGAAACTCAGTCCTTCGGGAAAAGAGAATAAGATACAGTATCTCGGCGATGACAGATTAAAAGTTTCGATAGGCGTTGAGACCGACGACAAGCCGAAACAGCAGATAGTTCTGATCGAATCCGGAGCGCAGTGGTTCGAAGCTTTCGGAAGAACCGAACTTATCTTAAAAGAAACAGACAAGATAAACATTTTCCTTGCATACGTAAACAATAATTACGTTGCACACGGAGAGATAACTCTTCCCGGACTTAATACATCAAGCAACAGGATCACGAGAATATCCATTGAGGTTAAGATGACCGGAGAGAACAAAGTTCATTTTAAGGTCTGGGACATGGGATTCGGAGAGTTGTACCCTTCGACCGGAAAAGACTGGGAACAGGAATTGAGTTTGGAAGGATAGAATTATGGGAAACGTTTATAAACCTATATCGGGTAAAGCAGGAAGACCGTTCTTTCTCGACAGGATCTGCACTCAGATATATTCGGCTGACGAACTGATATACTGTCTGGGCGAAAATCCCGAGCTTCTTACGGCTGATATGTTTAACAAAGATCTCGTAAAATGGCTCGACGAAGAATGCGGTGCACATGAGCTTGCCGAAATGCTCGAAAAGCTTATAAAGACCAAAGCAGGAACCAATAAGACCGTTTCTGCGCTTCTTTCCAAAGCTCCTTTTATTTCATCAGAGGAAGCCGACAGGATCCTTAAGGTAATGAAAGAGGGCGAGAGCAGTTCCGAGTTCGATAAAAGAAAAGCAAGGGGAGATTTCTTCCTTTCAAAAGAAAGATATTCGATGGCAGTAAGAGAATATGAAGCTCTGCTCGCCGTACTTGATAATGAGGAATCCGAAAGAGTTGCAGCCATCTTCCATAACATGGGTGTCGCAAAAGCCAGAATGTTCCTTTTTGAACAGGC
>CACZOG010000241.1 GCA_902782715.1 uncultured Lachnospiraceae bacterium
AATACAGCACTTTATGATGCTCAGACTGCAACCATCACGAGAGGAAGCAAGTCAGAGACGATAATTAATCACGGAAACAATAAACGTGATGCCGACAGCGGTATCGGCGGTGTTGTCGGAATCACAAGACTCAGGATCAAGAATGCGGATAACATTCAAAGCGATACAGCAAAGGCCGAAGCACTCAATATGATCGGTTTCGGAAGCAATGTCGCATATGCTTATTCCGATTCTTCAAAGCCTTTTACATCCGATCAGATCGATGAGGTAAGAAATTACTCACTATACGGCGGTATCGGCGTAGGCGGAATAGCGGGCAAGATACTTGACGGCGCTTCCATCAACTCGGACGGAAACACATCCTGCATGGTCAATGCCGTTGTTTACGGTTTTGACGCCGTAGGCGGAGCATTCGGCGGTACACAGGATAATATCAATCAGGCATCGGTACGTAATGTTTACTGCGAGAATTCGATCATCATCGGACGTGATATGGTCGGAGGTCTGGCGGGCAAAACGACTTATGAGATAAGAAACACCGATGCTTACAAAGTTAAGAACAATTATATTTACGGAAGATACAGTGTCGGCGGCGTTGTCGGTCATTCGCTTACGACAAGTTCAAACGGAATAAATGTTGCGATCGTTGATTCGAGCGTAACTGCAAGAAGTTATGCCGGCGGATATGTCGGACAGTACAGCGGAACCAAGCTTTTCGGAAGCGTCACAAACGTGGATGTAAGTGCGGACTACTTTGCGGGCGGCATTATAGGTGCGGTATACAATGCAAGTGAAAACGCAAATAATGTATCTTTGGGAGAATTATATACAAGCGGTTCGAATACCACGGTTAACGCCAGAGTGTTTGCGGGCGGCTTCGCAGGCCTTTACGCACACTGCCGGGGCAAACAGAATACAAATGACATAGTTTCGGGCAACAAACTCTGGGATATGGCCGAAAACATGAAGGGAAAGAACAATACCGATGCCATCGGCGTTGTGAAGTCACATCAGGACGGCGGTGCATTAAAGTATGCGTCTGCAGATTCTTTTGCCAACAGGATCAGATTCAATTCGGATGCAATGCCCACGGCACAGAAATCAGTTAAAGCGGAAGTTTTCGCAGGCGGACTTTTCGGGTATATTCCCGACAATACCAGGGCTGTTTTGGAATGTATGGCAACAACCGGCGGTGACGGCGATGCGAAAACGATCAAAACTTTCGTTCAGGCAACGTCAACAGTTGACGCATGCGCTTTGGATCCTTCCAGAACGGGACTTTCATATTCGGGCGGGATCACGGGAAGAGTTCCCGGAGGCTTGACACTTACCAATGCTTCCTATGCCGGCGAACAGAGATCCGAATCAGCATATCTCGGAGAAATATGTGAGATAAATCACGGAACGATAACGGGATGTTTCGTAAATACCATGACAAAATATAACGAAACGAATCCGGGAGTTCACACGATCGTCGGAGGAATCACGGGTTCCAACGAAGAAGGCGGAGTGGTAACTCTTTACAATTCGTTTGCGGAAGGAGCTGTACTGTATGGTAAGTCTGTCATCGGCGGATTGATAGGATGCAACCGCGCTTCGTTTACGTTAATGCAGGATGATTCTGAACCTGTTTCGTTCTCGGATGCGAAAGCATTATACATAGGACCCGGCAATACGGGAACTGCAAGCTACACAGGCCTTATCATCGGAGAAAACCGAGGAAATATAGACATCAATCAGAAAAATACCGGTTCGGTTGTCAGCTCATACAGAATTCAGAATTCAAATGTGGCAGGCGTATATGCAGGCGTTAATTACGGAACGATCACGGATTCGAGTTTAAGCGGAGTTCCTTCTTCTTCAAACGGAGAGGACAGCCTTAATGCCGTTCTTTTCACAAAAGATGTCAATTATGCGGGAATCATAACAGGAACCAATGACGGTACGATAAGCGGTATCTCATTAAGCAATCAGTGCATCCTTGATTCGGATGGCACGATCGGGAATGCCGGAGGTATTGCGGGATACAATAAAAAAACATTAAGCCTCTGCTTCAACTACGGTACTATCGGTTCCGACAAGATAACCAACTCTGCAGGAATAGTCGGACTTACCGAAGAGAATGTAAGCGACTGCCGTAACTTAGGTGTCGTAAATGCAAGCAACTCGGCAGCGGGAATCGCCGTTGCATTATCGGGTGATAATAAAGGAATAATCAACTGTATAAATTCAGGCACAGTTTCAGGTGCTGCATGTTCGGCAGGAATAGCAGCTTCCACGGGAGTCAACGAGTATTTCGAAAACTGCATAAATCTGGGTGCCGTTTCAAATTCAAACGGCAACTCCGCAGGAATAGCGGCCAACTGTCAGGATTCAAGATTTGAATTCTGCCGTAATTACTCTTCAACAGTTCAGTACGGTATTGCTGCGGGAAGCGTAACATATATGCACAAATGTCTCGAGGCAGGCGGCAAAACAGCATTATACAGCGGTGCGACACCCGCGACATGCGTAAGAAACTTCTATATCGACAATACGGCTTACTCGGGAGCGGTATCTGCACCGGGAGAAGGAAGAACCACTCAGGGCAGCCAGTCAGGTACAAAGGAAGATTATACGCAAATAAACTTTGACGGTTTCAAGGTTCTGGTTGATAAAAACTTCTATGACGGATGGGACAACCCCGGAACGTCGAATTATGAGGACCAGGACGGCGATAACGTTATGGATAAACTGGAAGAGATAATCAATGATTCAAATGATCCATATTATAATCTTCTTACGGGAATATATGTTGATATCGTAGGTAATGCAAGTTATCACAACGGAAGCCTGAGTCACCATAACGCAGCACCCTTCAATGAATTTATGTACGGAGTTCTTTCTATATATATATTACAGCCTTCTGCTGACGGAAGTTCATATGCAAGAACGCCCAAGGAATGGCATGATGAAGTCTTTTACGAGAACGGTGACAGTGAGATCCGCAATTTCCTTGCATTCGTTCAGAGTGTGGTTGACAATGACTGTCTTCCCAATATAGTTACTACATACAATGACGGTACGTCATATACATCCAATCCCGTTGATGTTCCCGTCGAGGATAACAGCGCATATCCTCAGGCACTTTATGAGTATGTTGACGGAAACGGTGCACACGGATATGTTTACAAACGTTTTGAGAGTTACTTCGATTCGGGATTTGCAAAACAGGGCATAGGCCTTCTTCCGACGGATATCACAGGATATCTTGCAAACGCAGATACAGACAGGATCTGGGTGATAGACAATGCTTTTGCAAGCCTTGCAAACGATGAAGAGAATCATCCCGATTACGATGTATTTGACGGAAACTCAGCACTTGTTAAACAGGGATTTGTAAAGACTCCTTAAAGATAAGAGGATAATTTTGTGAGAAAGAGAAGATCATCACAACTGAATAATAAAGGTGCCGCAATGATGCTTACCATAGTCATCATTGCGATACTGATGATTTTTGTCTTTTCGCTTATTCTGGTTTCATACAACCTTTATGCTTCACAGACGAAAAATCTTTCGGCTGCAAGAAATGCGGAAGCTGCCAATACATTAAGCATTGCGATGGAGAATGAACTTACCGACGATGACGCTTCCGCAAACAGCAATATCTGGAAGTATTTAAGAATGAATGTTGCATATGAAAACGATGCATCGGATACCGACTGGAAAGAATGGCCGTATTACGATGAGAACGATCCTGACGATCACGGACCTGCTCAGGCATACAGATATTTTACGCTTGAGAGAAATACGAGTATGGAAGGCGTACCGGCCGAGGTTTCCGTATGCATGTACTGGACGCCCCCTGTTACAAATCCGGCATCGGCACCCGGCAAAACAGCGGCAGAGATCCTTAACGAAAAAATAGCCGCAAACGATCCCGATGCCAGAAATAAGATCAGGCTTCACGTCATCACGATCGTTACCACAGGCAGTCAGGAATATTCCATAGAAGATACTTATACTCTGATGGTTTCGTCAACCGACATGGCCGAAAAAGCCGCTTTAAAAAGTATCAAAAACAGTAAGATATTTAACCCCGCAGGCAACGGATACGATCCGGAGGAAAAATGGAAATGGGTTCATATACAAAGAAAATAAAGTCAATACTCAAACATAATGATTCCGGCTCGACCATGGTTGAGACTCTGGCTTCTTTTGTGGTGCTCTTTATAGTGCTTGCGGCATTATATTCCATTGTTGTCTTCTCGACGCAGCTTTACTTCAGAAGCGTTGACTTAAGCCGTCTTAATCAGAAATTCTTCCGTGAGATATATAAGAAAGATACAGATACCTCACAGATCAAAAAGACGGAATACATTAAAGGATTCGGGGGAGCCGAAGGCGGTAAAGAACACGCGGCACTGGTGCTTTCATTCGATGCCGAAAAGACATCCTCGGAAAACTATGAAAATGCCAAAGTTACGACTTCCTATATGAATCTTGATAAAACGGGAGCAGAAACATATGTTTACATCGGACCGGGATCCGAGAACGAGAATTATGTGATTCCAAAAGCGGTAATGTTTAAATACGATAAATAGATCGGTGATAAAATGAGATTCTTTTCAACTAAACGAAAAAAGAATAATTCCAAAGGTACAACCCTTATCGAAATGGTTGTAAGCTTTGCGCTGCTCGGAATTTTCGTTTCTCTCTCAACCGTTATCATCGCAAACGTAACCACTCTTTATTACAGGGTGAGAGGAGAGAGTTACGCAAGGCAGGTCGGGGATATAGTAGTCAATAAGATCGCCGCCGAATTATCCGGAGCAATGTACAGCAATATAGGCGATTCCTTCAATGTTAAGATCTCGGATGATTTCGATGGCAACCCTTCAGTCACCGTAAATCCCACGGAACATAAAGATATCTCCGGAAACGTGGCATGTCTTTATGACAGAAACGAAACGGGAATGAGCATGTTTGCTTCCGACGGAATCTTTTATATTTATTACCGCGAGATCGATGACGAAACAGAACCCGAAAAGAGCAGACAGCCGGTTTACTGGACTTTTGACAAAAACATTTATAACGGATACGAGATAAAAAATCTGGAATTCGTGGAATTTGCGCCCGGCAACAATGCCGTTAATCAGAGTCTGGCACAGAATTACGGAATAACCGATGTGGGAGACATAAGCGATTATCCTTCAAACATCGTTGCGGTTTACATGAAACTTAAGAGCGACAGATACGGCGAGTTCAATATCTGCCGATATATTAAATTGTACAACTATCCCGAGGATTATGACTGGAATCCTTAATGAGGGTTAAAGATGGATAAGAACAAAACAGGTGAACTAATTAGTGTTTCACGAGTATTCAAATTAATACTGATACTGGCAGGCTTACTGATAATAGGCATGTCTGTTTTCTTCGCGTTCAGATTAAGAGTCGGAACCAACCATGCGTTCAGGGAAGCAAAGAATGTATACATGGCTCTTTCCGCGGTTGAAATAGATTATTATTCCAGAGGAGAAAGCATATACGATCCTTCGAATTATAACGGTCTTTCCCGGGGTGTCGCAGAAAGAGTAACGCAGCTTGCGGGCAATGACGGAACCTACAGAATAGTAAATTATGATAACAAAAAACACAGGATACTAAACATGATCTACACGAACGGAAATTATTACGTTTCATATAATTACAACAATGGAGAGAGCTTATGGGAAGTCAAGTATCTCCTGCCTCTTTACAGTTACAAAGAAAGCATTGAACCGTAGGCTTTTTGAAAGGCCATATAATTGAGATACATACCCGATTGTGATACAATCGGATGAGGATAAAGAATAAATAAAAAGGGAAACACAAATGGCTAATTTTCGCTATAAGGCGCAGGATGCCGAGGGTAAGATCGTAACAGGTCAGTCCAATGCGGCCAATGAAAATGAACTTCATGAAAAACTGAAAACCGAAAACCTTCTTCTTATGGAAGCAAGCGAGATCTCAACTGTCAAAAGACGTTTTAAACGTATGAAATATGACAGGCTTTCCGATTTTTCAAGAAGCCTTTCGAAACTTCTCGCAGCGGGCGTTACGCTGGTCAGAGCGCTTAAGATCATTTCCGATGACGAATCCATTCCTGCGAAAGAACGCGAGATATATTCGGATGTACTCAAACTTGTCCGTTCGGGTATGCCGCTTTCGGAAGCGCTTGAAGAACAGGGCGATACTTTCCCTTCGCTTTTTGTTAACATGATCCGTTCGGCGGAAACATCCGGAAATCTCGATGCGACGCTTGATAACATGGCGAATTATTACAGCAAGGAATACAGACTCAATCAGAAGATCTCAAGTTCTATGACTTATCCCAAGATCCTCGGTGTACTTATCATTCTTGTAGTTATTGTTATCATGGGATTTGTTCTTCCGCAGTTTGAAGATCTTTTTGCACAGATGGGACAGCTTCCTCTTGCAACAAGGATCCTTATGGGAATCTCTGATTTTGTCGCACACAGATGGTACATTCTGATATTCGGCGGAATAATACTCTTTATGGCATATAAAGTTATTTTCTCAATTCCGTTTGTCAAATATCAGAGAGATAAACTGGAAGTTCATCTTCCCAAGATCGGGAAACTCAGAAAAGTTATATATACGGCAAGATTCGCAAGAACTCTTTCGAGTCTTTATGCAGCAGGTATTCCCATTATCACATGTCTTCAGATCGCCAAAACGACTATCGGAAACACATATATCGAGAGTCAGTTTGACGAGATGATCGCCAAGGTTCGTGCAGGCGAAAACCTAAGTGCGGGAATAGACGGAATAGACGGATTCGTCAAGAAACTGACATCGTCCGTCGGCGTCGGAGAAGAAACGGGTGAACTTGACAGCATGCTTGTTTCGATAGCCGATCAGATGGATTACGATTCCGAGATCGCAACGGAAAAACTCGTAGCAATGCTTGAACCGTCAATGATAGTCGTAATGGCTGTAATAGTCGGATTCATTATGATAGCGATCATATGGCCCATATACGGTTCATATCAGTCGATCGCAAACTCAACAATGTAAATCAACTTTCCGTAAAAGGGGGAGAAAAAGTGAGTGTAAGCATTTACTTAAACAACCAGCAGGTTCAGATCGTGCTCGGTACACGAGGCAAAAAAGGAGTTTTCAATGACTCCTATATTCTCAATGCACCGGAAGGAAGCATAATCAACGGCATAATCACCGACACATCCGCTTTTGTCGGCTTCTTAAAGGAGACCTGGGCTAAATACAGGCTTTCCAAAACAGACGTCCATTTGGTTGTGGGCGGCAACAAGATTCACGGAAGAAAAGTAGATATGCCGGTCATGTCCCAGGCCAAAACGGCACAGTACTTAAGCAGGGAACTGTCGGATATGGGCAAAGAAGGCGAGGATTATATCGTTTGTTACAATTCGCTTTCCGGAAAATCCGACAGGAAACTGAGAAGTTTCTATGTTGAAATGGCGGATACGGACCTTATAAAAGATTATGTGGATATCTTCAAGGAAGCGGGCATTACGGTAAAAAGCCTTGTTTCGGCAGAAGGAAGCATACTAAGTCTTCTTGATAAAACCATAAACGGATATTTCAAAACTTTCATCCTTCAGATAATGAACGGAAATATCGTAACAAATATCCTCTGGGTGGACGGTTCGTTCAATTACTATAACTCGGTAAGATGTTTTAACGATGTGGGAACAACGGGTTATTACGAAGACTGTGCAAGATCGTTAAGCAACTTAAACCAGTTCATACAGGCGCATAAGATCGAGCAGAAGATAGAAAAGATCTTAATAGCCGGTTCCGACAAACTGGATATGATCTATTACGGCGACCTTGTATCTGCATACGGTATCGATGCATCGGTAGCGGTCGTAAATCAGGGACTCGGTTCAAACGGTGAGAAAAACCACAGGGCTCAGCAGGTTATATATGCTTTATGCGGTCTTTATACGGACGGCAAAAAAGAGAGCAATTTCCTTGCAAATTTAGGAAAAGCCAAAAAGAAATCCGGAGTCAGCGCCGAATTAAAGAAAAATGTTCTGATACTGGCATTAACGCTCGGCGTAATGGCGATCGTATTCTTTGCAGCCCTGGCTCTTCGAATAAACAGGCAGATAGTATACAACCGGCTTGTCGAATACAATGAAGATCCGACGATCAGTTCGCAGGCACTTATGTTTGACATGGTATCTCAGAGAAGAGACGCGCTGGCATCAAGAGCCAATTCGATCGAAAATGTATTGGATACGATAAATACATATCCTGTTCTTACAAAGGATGTTGAAAAAATATTAAAAGACACGGCAAAGGGTTATGCCGATATCGAGATCGGAAGTTTCGATGCACAGAACGGTCTTGTAAACGTTACGGCCGAGGCAAGAGATGTGGAGAGGATCAATCAGTACATCTTCAGGCTTGAGGAACAGGAGATATTCAACAGCGTAAAATATACCGGATATACATATAATCAGGACGGCAGGTGGAGCATCAACGTTACATGCACCTTTGCCGAAAGCGTAGGAAGGGAGGACGTCAACAATGAAAAATAGTCTGACACACAATGACAAACGTCTTCTCTTGATAATGTTCCTTTTTGTGATTGTCGTAGGTATAGGCTACTGGGGAATATATCCGCAGATCAGAGCATTTTACAGACTCGGAAACGAGATCGACAACGAGGAGATAAAGAAATCCGTTAACGAGCAGAAGGTTGCCAATCTCGGATTCGTGGAAGTACAGTGCAAAGAATACGAAGAGGGCATGGCCGAAAACAAACAGAAGTTTTTCGATATCTTAAGCGAAGCCGATATCGACCTTCTTTTAACAGGAAAAGCCATTTCCCACAAACTTGAATCCTTTGATTTAAGCATTGAGATTCCCGATACACCTTCGGACAGAAAAGCATACAGATATTCCGAACTTTATAACGAACAGTTAAGATGGGAAAGCGAAAGAAAATACGAAGACATTCCTTCCGACACGGCCGAGTCGGAGATCGATGAGATATACGGTAAAAAATCCACAGACTCCGAAGATGGTGATGACGAACCGATATCCGAGATGATAGATGTATTCGGAAATACGGATAACATAGGGATCAACAACGACATTTATGCCGCAAGGGTTACAATGACTTTGGGCGGCGAAAGAAGCGATCTTGAAGACTTCCTTAAGGAATTAATGGAGTCCGACAAAGAGATTCTCATCACTTCTTTCTCATGGGGAAAATACAGAGTACAGCAGTTAAAGAACGGTACCGATATCGAAGATGAAGACAATTCGACATACGCTCCCGAGTATTACGAGATCATCGAAATGGATTCTCTTACCGTTACAATGGAACTGTATATGTGTGAAAAGGAATAGCAGAAATGGATATTAAAAACAACAGAAATATTCGAATCGGTGATGTATTAAAAGAATTCGGTTACGTTACGGAAGAACAGATAGGAGAGGCGATCGCGTATCAGAAATCGCACGAAGGCGTGCGAATGGGCGGTGCGCTCATTGAACTCGGTTATATTACTGAACATCAGATGCTTGAAGCTTTGGGACAGAGACTTCAGTATCGTCTGGTGAATATTTCCGATCTGAGTTTTGATGTTGCGGCTGTGGAAATGATCCCGAATCCTCTGGCAGAAAAATACGGGATCCTGGCTTATAAATTAGAAGACGGAGTTCTCTATATTCTGACCAACGATCCTTTGAATTTCTACGGGATAGAGGATGTCAGACAGGTTGCCGGAACGGATCTTCACATCGAACTCTGCGAGAAGCAGCCTCTCGACAATGCCATAAATTATTACTACTCGGAAGTTGCCGCAAAGAAGGCGGCCGACAAAGCTTCGAAATCCAATTTCGCGATTGATGACGAGATCGAAGTCAATGTCGAAGAGGGAGATGACGATACACCTATTATCAACCTTCTTAACTCTCTGATCATCAGAGCATACAATTCAAACGTATCGGATATTCACGTAGAACCGTATGAAAAACAGACAACGGTCAGAATGAGAATGGACGGTGTTATCGTAGACTTCATGACGATACAGAAGAATATCCACAACTCACTGATCGCACGTATCAAGATCCTCGGAGATCTGGATATTGCCGAGAGAAGAATCCCTCAGGACGGACATTTCAAAACCAATATCGAAGGAACGCCGATCAACGTCAGAGTTTCGGTAATTCCCACGGTATTCGGAGAAAAAGCCGTTTTAAGACTTCTTGCATCTGCCGCAACGATCGATTATTCTGCCACATTCGGTATGAATGAAAAGAATTACAAGCTTGTAAGCGGAATGCTTCGTTCACCCAACGGTATCGTATATGTTACCGGACCTACAGGTTCAGGTAAATCAACAACGCTTTATATGATATTACAGGAACTTTCGCAGAGAGCGGTTAACATTTCCACAATTGAGGATCCCGTGGAAAAGAACCTTCCGAAGCTTAATCAGATGCAGGTTAACAATACTGCGGGACTTACCTTTGAAGTCGGACTTCGTGCTCTTTTAAGACAGGATCCCGATATCATAATGGTAGGTGAAACACGTGATACCGAAACCGCTTCGATCTCCGTAAGAGCAGCCATTACCGGTCATCTCGTATTATCGACACTCCATACGAACGATGCGGCATCGACGGTTACAAGACTTACTGATATGGGCGTTGAGCCTTATATGCTTGCCAACTCTTTAGTCGGAATCATCGCACAGAGACTTGTAAGAAAGGTATGCCCGGACTGCGGACAATGGGGAGCACCTACGGAAGAAGAACTCAGGATCCTTGCAAAGCCTTATACTCATGTAATGCATAAGGTAGGCTGTTCGAAATGTAACGGTACGGGTTACAGAGGAAGAATATCCATCCATGAGATACTTCCGATCGACAAGCCGATAAGAAGAATGATAGCAGAGGAAAAAACTTCCGAAGAGATTAAGGATTACGCACGTAATACTCTGGGCATGCTCACACTTAAAGAAAGCTGTCTTGAACTAATAGAACAGGGTGTGACAACGGTTGAGGAATTAACCAAAGTTGCTTACTATGATTAATCTTTAATGGTTCCCGACAGGCATAAAAAGGGCATGCGGGACAAAAAACCGACAAAAAAATTTTTAAAAAAATATGGACAAATGTCTTAAATGAAGAGCGAAACGTCCGATATAATATTCAGAGAGGTAAGTGCCTTACACCGAGAGGTGCCTGCCTCTTAAAAGAAAAAATAAGAACGTAAGCTCTTGATTATAGAATTTAAGTAGCGTTCACAATATCTCTAAGGAGGATAAGAAAATGAATAAGAAAAACACTAACAACAAAGGTTTCACACTTGTAGAACTCATCGTAGTTCTCGTAATTCTCGCAATTCTTGCAGCAATCCTTGTACCCGCATTACTCGGCTACATTGACAGAGCAAGAGAAAAACAGTATGTACTTAATGCTAAATCATTCTTAACAGCAACACAGGCAGAATTCTCATCAATTTACGGTGAAGGAAAGAAACCTGCAGAAATAAACAACAGAACAACAACTGTTCAGAATACTGCCGATGTTTCTACAGCAACCACATTCGTAGCATACTGCACAACAGATTCTAAGGGTGCAACAGAAGCTTCCGCAGTTTCTGACAACCACGCTGCATACACTGTTAAATATGCATACTATGAAGAGAACGGAGTTAAGTTATGGTTCGACGGAAGCGCATGGAATACCGTAGACTCGGCTTCAACACCTTCAGGATATACAGCATATGCAATTAAGGGTTCAGCTCCCACTACTTCAACGACTCCTTAATCAAACACATAAAATAATTATTTTAACCCGCAGGCTATAAACTTGCGGGTTAATTTTTGAA
>CACZOG010000242.1 GCA_902782715.1 uncultured Lachnospiraceae bacterium
GTTCGGTCTGTACGTTTGCCGTATCAACCGTCTTGCCCGCTTTATCGGATACCTCGCTGGCATTGTCCATGAGTTCATGAAGAATGCTCGTGATCTGTTCAGTTGAATCCTTGGTCTGAGCGGCAAGGTTACTAATCTCATTTGCAACAACGGCAAATCCTCTTCCGGCTTCGCCCGCTCTGGCAGCTTCGATAGAAGCATTAAGTGAAAGAAGGTTGGTCTGGCTGGAAATGCTTAAGATGATGTCTGTAATGTTCATCGCTCTTTCGGATGAATTCTGCTGCTTCTCGGCTGCTGCCATCATCTGATTTCCGACTTCCGTATTTTCCATAGCCTTGTTAACAAGAGTTTCCATATCCTCAAGACTCTTGTTAAGTATATCAAGCATTCTCTGCGAAGCTTCAACAGCTTCGAATGTCATTCTCTCGGTGTCTTCAACGAGCTTCTGAATATCGCCCGTCATCTGTGTCTGGATCTCAACGGCTCTGACGTTTTCTTCATTTCCATCGCCGATCTGTTCCATTGCGGAAACAACCTGTGAGGATGACTCATTTATTTCTTCCATGCTGCCTTTAAGGATCTCAACCTTGCCGGCAACCTGATCAGTTACATCTAAAATATGTTCGCTTGTCTTTTCGCGCTCTGCAGCTGCATTCTCGATCTTCGACATGTTCTCGGTTATGAAGCTTCTTAAAAGTCTTGAACCGAGAATCGTGGAGATCATAACAAGGATCGAGATGATGATCTCTATCATGGCGATCTCGATGGCGAGATCGGGGAACATCAGAGTCTTAAAGTTCGTAATGGCTTTTATAATGTTAAGGATCACATATACTACGCCAAGTCCGATCGTGATCTTTTTATCCAGATACATAACCATAACGATCATTATGGGTATCAGATAAGGATAAAGTGAACCGGAAACCGATGTGAACATCATTACCGTATAAACAACGGTAAACATTATTGCCACATACAAACGAAGGAAATCCGGCGGGAGCAGGAAAAAGAATATGACGGTTACTATAAGGTTTAAAATAACCATTACAAGCGGAACGATACTCAGTGCCGGATTCATATCCACTGCCTGTGTAAGCTGTGCCACAAGGCCCAGTGATGCGAAGACTGATGTTACGATCAGAACGGCCAGCAGCAGTTTGTTTATTCTCTTTATTTGTTTTTCCTGAAGAATTGCACTCGACATAATATTCCCCCCCATTCAAAAAATGTATATATATTTTATCACATTTGCGTTTCTTCGCAAATATCTGAGGCTTTCTTTTTGGATTTTCGTTTTTTTAATATTTTTTGTAACGAATCCGTTTTTTAAGAATTTATATATCAGAACACGTAAAAGATTTTTCAGAACTCCATAAAATCAGTGATTCAGTTCGTATATAAGATAAAACAATCTGAAAAACATTATCTGAAAAACTAAGTATTTTGATTATCGGGAGGAAAAACTATGATTAAGAAAAACCTGATTAAAAGAAATATCGCGCGATGCGCGACTGTCTGTCTTTCTTTGGCGGCATTAGCCGGCTGCAAGGGTTCCGATTTGGGCTCAGGCGGGGACTATTCCAAGTTATCGCTTTCAGCCTGTGTCGATGCTGAAAGCCCTTCATACTCGGGTGCTACGATGTGTGCAGCGGCAAGTTCAAGCTCTTCAGCCTCAAATTCCTACTACTCTTATGATTCTTATTACGATTATGTGGATTTCAACACCGAAGAGTACTCGGCAATTCAGGAAAACGCTTTTTATGACGTATCCGCGAATCCTTTATCAACATTTGCGGCAGATGTAGATACCGCTTCGTATGCCAATGTCCGCCGCCTTATCAATTCCGGTTATACTTTGGAAAACATACCCGAAGGAAGCGTTCGTGCAGAGGAAATGATCAACTATTTCACATATGATTATAAGGGACCCGAAGGAGACGAACCTTTCGGAGTAAATGCCGAAATATCCACATGTCCCTGGAACGAGGATCACGTTCTTTTACAGCTCGGACTTAAAGCCGAAGACATTGATTTCAGCGAAGCTCCGCCCAGCAATATCGTATTCCTGATCGACGTATCCGGTTCAATGAACTCCCAGAACAAGCTCCCTCTGCTTAAGAGTTCGTTCATAATGCTCCTCGACAATTTAAGAGATGAGGATACCGTTTCCATCGTAACATACGCAAGCGGCGTAAGAACCGTTTTGGACGGCGTAAAAGTATCCGAGAAACAGACCATCGTCGATGCACTGGATAACTTAAGCGCAGGCGGTTCTACAAACGGTGAAGGCGGAATCGATGCCGCATACGAACTGGCTGAGAAGAACTTCATCAAAAAAGGAAACAACCGTGTAATCCTTGCTTCCGACGGTGATTTCAACGTAGGTCAGACTAGTGACAGCGAACTTTCCAAACTCATCAAAAAGAAAGCAAAGAAAGGTATCTTCCTTTCAGTTCTCGGCTTCGGAATGGGCAACTATTCGGATACAAGAATGGAAACTCTCGCAGATGACGGAAACGGAAACTACGCTTATATCGACACTATCAACGAAGCTAAAAAGGTACTCGTAAACGAGCTCGGATCTACAATGTTCACAGTTGCAAAAGATGTTAAACTCCAGGTTGAATTCAACCCCGTTTACGTATCTGAATACAGACTCGTGGGATATGAAAACAGAGTTATGGCTGCAAAAGATTTTGACGACGATACAAAGGACGGCGGCGAGATCGGTGCAGGTCACACGCTTACGGTGCTTTATGAGATCGTTCCCGCAGGCAAAGGCTCAGGCGATTCCGGTTTAAGATACCAGACAGGCACACTTACCGAAGAAGCTTTGGAATCAAATGAATGGCTCACTCTTTCCGTTCGTTACAAAGCACCCGATTCGGATACATCCGACTGCCTTAATTACTACATCGGCGCAGACAATTACACGGATGCTCCTTCGGATGATTTCAAGTTCGCAGCATGCGTTGCAGAGTTTGCAATGGTACTTCGAAACAGCGAGTTCCTTGCAGACGGAAGTGCAGAGCATATCGTAGAGACTCTCGGAACACTCAAGCTTGATGACGAGTACAAGAGAGAATTCGCTACACTCGCAGACAAGATCAACTAGATCCGACTGCGGAAAGAGCAATACAAAATACAATAAAACTTTTCTGTTCTAAATTAGTGGAAAACTGTTAAAAATAAATTAAGGTGCCCGGCTCTAAACTTTTGAGTCGGGCACCTTGCCTTTTA
>CACZOG010000243.1 GCA_902782715.1 uncultured Lachnospiraceae bacterium
GTGTTAGCGTCAACCTTGTACTGTTCGCTGACTTTGCCGAACTCCCTGTAATCGGAAAGAACATTCTTCTCAAGAAATGCAGTTGTTGTGGAAAGGCAGTCCGCCATCCTGCATACCGCATCGTTTATGTCATTAACGATGTTTCCTATATTGTTTACGGCTTCGGATGTCTGAGTTGCAAGATTGCTTATCTCGGAAGCAAGAACCGCAAATCCTCTGCCCGCTTCGCCCGCTCTTGCGGCTTCGATGGATGCGTTAAGCGATAAAAGACTGGTCTGTTCCGAGATTGTCATGATCGTGGCAGTAAGTTCGCTGATCTTTTCAACCGATCTTGAAGCGATCAGGGCTTCCTCGGATTTAACCTTAACGTCCTCATACATTTTGATCGTCGTTCTTCCGGCTTTCTCGGTTGTCGCTGCAAGCTCGTTGGCTCTCGAGAGAACTTCTCTTGAGATAACGGAACCTTCATCTGCGAGTTTTCCGATATCCATCGCATTCGCCTGAACATTCTCAACATTCTGCGTAATGGATGTGGTAGTAGCCGCTGCCTCTTCCATTCCTGCTGCAAGTTCTTCGGTAGTCGATGAATTGTCGGAACAGATATCTCCGACATTATCTATTGTTTTCTGAAGGTCTTCAACATTGGAATTAATGCTTAATCCCGCATTGGAGATCGACTCTACTACGGCTCTTAAATTGCCTCTTGTCTTGGAAAACGCCTTGGCAATGCTTCCGACTTCGTCATTTCTCTTTTCAAGTCTTTTGGACTGTGCATCCACGGAAAAATCAAAATTGGCCGTCTTCTCGATAACGGGAACGAGCTGACCGAGTGCACGTAACATGAGCATCGTAAATACGGTAACAAGGACAATAACGATCAGAATGCAGATGAAACCGATAACGATCAGAGTGGTTCTCATCGATTTTACGTTTGCCATCATGGCATTCTTATCTGCCGTAACGATCACGATGTTGCCTGCCTGCGTAAACGCATAACCTGCGACTTTATACGATCCCTTATATTCATACATGCACGATCCGTCGGGAACCGTCTTTCCCGCCTGAAGGTCTGCGACTATTCCTTTAACCGCAGCATTCTCTACGGGCTGTCCTATCTTCTCGGGAGTCTTGTGATAAAGCATTGTTCCGTCGGGAGATACCATATATGCATATGAACCCTCGACGCCTGAAATCTCAATATCTCCGATCAGTTTCTTATAATCGATGTTAATAAATTTATCATAATCGGCGGTAACAAGTACGATGTTTCCGGTATCGGTAAATGAATATCCCGCAAGCTTTGTTGCGCCCTTATATTCATAGATCACGTATCCGTCTTCGACTTCTTTTCCTGCCTGAAGGTCTGCAACTATTCCTTTGACAGCTGCATTTTCAACAGGCTGTCCGATCTTCTCTGTATTCGTATGCCAGAGCATTGTGCCGTCCGGTGCAACCATATATGCATAGGAGCCTTCCACGCCGTCTATCTCGATGTTTCCGAGAAGTCTGTCGTAATCTATCTTCATGAATTCGTCATAGTCGGCAGTGACTATAACGATATCTCCGGACTTTGTAAAAGCATATCCCGCAAGTTTTAAAGCATCCTTATACTCGTAAAGGACCGAACCGTTCTCAACTTTCTTTCCTGCCTGAAGATCGGAAACTATACCCTTAACTGCTGCGTTTTCAACGGGTTTGCCGATCTTATCCGCTGTGGGATGCCAGAGCATGGTTCCCTCGGGAGATACCATGTATGCATATGAGCCGTTTACGTTTCCTATGCTGACATTTGATAAAACACCGTTCAGATTTTCTCCGTCTGCCATATCAACGCTTTTGGCGGTTTCTTCGGCAAGATCCTGTGCATAGGATTTGTATACGTCTTCACCGAATTCACGTGAGAAATTGATCGATACCGCTGCTTCCTGAGCCAGATTCTTGGCATAACCTCCGTATGCCGTTTCACCGAACTGCGTGGCAAAATCAACACCGCTCGCCGCCTCTTCGGCAAGATTCTGAGCATAGTTAAGATATGTGTTTTCCAGTACTTTGCTCGCGAATCTTTCTGCAACAACTACTTCAATTACAACAAGTACAAATACAATTATGCTGATAAGAAAAGTAATCTTTGTACTCATTCTGGAAAAAAATGGAGTCTTTTTTTCTTTCATGATACTGTCGGACATAAAGTCCATCTCCTGTCATATTTTTCTTATATATTAATTATAGCGGTTTTTATTATTTTATAAACAGACATAATAACAGAATATATGTCCGTTTTTTTGATAAAAATATCTAATTAAAGAAGGTCTGCGATTTCATAGATCAGGCGCTCCGTCTTTTCCCAGCCGAGGCAGGGATCGGTAATGGATTTTCCGTAAACGCCTTCTCCGATCTTCTGACATCCGTCTTCAATGTAACTTTCAACCATGAAGCCTTTAAGGATCGCCTTAACTCTTTCGTCATGTCTTGTTGAGTAAAGAACATCTTTGATGATACGGGGCTGTTCAAATGGATTCTTGCCCGAATTGGAATGATTTGTATCAATGATGACCGCGGGATTTACGAGATCTCTCTCATCATATGCATCGCAGAGCCTTATAAGATCCTCGAAATGATAGTTGGGCTGTGATTCGCCGTGCTTGTTTGTATAACCTCTTAAGATAGCATGTGCATAGGGGTTGCCCTCAGAATGAACTTCCCATCCTCTGTAAATGAACGAGTGA
>CACZOG010000244.1 GCA_902782715.1 uncultured Lachnospiraceae bacterium
CATTTCTTCCTTGCAGTCAGCGTATGTGAAATCCATCTCTTTGCCGCCTACAAGTGCCTTTTCGTTTGCAAGGTCGTCGGGAACTGTCCAGTCAAGCGTAATGTTGGTGAAAGGAGCCTGTGTACCCCATCTTGAAGGTGTATTTACACCGTAGATGAAAGATTCGATACATTTCTTAACATCGTCATAACTTAAGTTGTCAGCTTTAACGAAAGGAGCAAGATAAGTATCAAATGATGAGAAAGCCTGAGCGCCTGCCCATTCATTCTGCATGATACCGAGGAAGTTAACCATCTGGTTGCAGAGAACCGAAAGGTGTGCTGCGGGTGCGGATGTGATCTTTCCGGGGATTCCGCCCAGACCTTCTTTGATTAACTGCTTAAGCGACCAGCCTGCACAATATCCTGTAAGCATGGAAAGATCATGAATATGGATATCTGCATTTCTGTGTGCTTCCGCGATCTCCTCATCATAGATTTCGGATAACCAGTAGTTAGCTGTTACCGCACCTGAGTTGGAAAGAATAAGTCCGCCTACCGAGTATGTAACGGTTGCGTTCTCTTTAACTCTCCAGTCTTCAACTTTAACATATGAATTAACAACATCCTTATAATCCAGAATAGTGGATTTCATATTACGCATTTTCTCGCGCTGCTTACGATAAAGGATGAACGCTTTAGCTGCCTCCGCATAACCGGATTGTTCAAGGATCTTCTCTACAGAGTCCTGAATGTCCTCTACATGAACATATCCTTCCTTGATCTTCGTCTGAAAATCAGCAGTAACACGAAGTGAAAGCAAATCTATAATATCCTCGCTGTACTGAACGTTAGTCGCATCAAATGCCTTTTTGATGGCGTCCTTAATCTTATCAAGGTTAAAATCAGATTTTTCTCCGTCTCTTTTAATTACACCAAACATTTTCCCTTCCTCCAACACGTTTTTTTAGCTTTGCGCCGATTGTCTCTATTGTAGCATTGAGGTAGTCCATTGTCAATGAAAAATAACAATATATAGTGTTAATTTTTTAACCAATCTACCATATATTGTTAGAATTAGTTTGCATAAAATTGGTGCAAATAAATAAGCGCATCCCTCTAAAATAAGGGAATGCGCCATGGATTTTGGTTTACATAAATTATCGTGTCTTCAGGAAATTGTATTCACGTGCCATAGTCTCGTCAGAGGGGTAGTCCACAAGATATTGTGCACAAAGGTCTCCTGCCTTCTCAAAATCCCCAAGATATTCGTATGCCACGATTCGGTTGAACAAGAGCTGCTGCCTGCATTCGTTGTCGTCAAGTTCGAGTCCGTTCACTATCGCATCAAGTGCTTCCTCGTATCTTCCCTCATCTATCAGTGAAACAGCCAGCTGATTGTATACTCCCGGATCCTGATTGGTCTCGAGATACTTGTTATAGATATTGATCGCAAAAGCCGTATCGTCGAGTTCCTCATAGCACTTACCGAGTAAGAGGAGAACTTCCTCGCTCTTGTTTCCGCCTGTTCTGGCCTGTTCGAGATAATTCTTGGCCGTAGAGTAATTGCCGAGGCAGTAGTTGATGTAGCCCTTGTCGTAATCCGACATATTGCGGTCATTCTTATTAAGTGCTTCGTTAAGATAATCAACACCGTAAGGCTGATATCCTGTTTCCGCAAGCATGTTGTAGATATCGATGTAGAGCGAGTAATCTTTTTTCTTAAGAGACAGAGCCTTCTCGAAATCCGTGCAGGCAGAGTCGACATCTTTTAAATAAAGATACTCGAAGCCTCTTTGCATATAAGCATCGACTTCTCTGGGCTTAAGGGCGATTATCGCATCATAACGCTCCTTGGCCTCCTCGTATTTGCCGAGCTTGTGGTAGCAGACACCGATGTAATAGTTGATATCGTAATCAACTTTTGAAGGGCTCGCACCCGATTCGGAGAGCGCTTCCTGAAATACTTCTATAGCCTTTTCATACTCTCCGCGGTTCATGTGGCAGATACCGAGTCCGCGGTAAGCCATGGTCAGATCACAGCCCGATTCAATGGCTGCGTTGAAGCACTCCATCGCTCCGTTATAATCCGGCTCTTCTATTTTCTCATATCCGGTTGTAACCAGTTCTGCTCCTTCTTTTTTCCCGCAGGCGCAAAGGAGTGCCGTGCAGGCAATGACAAGAGCAGTCAAAATCTTTTTCTTCATATAACTATCTGCCTGTTATTACAGCATTATCGTAGAGAATATCGCAGACATTCTGGGAAGTGAGCTGTTCGATATATGACTCATCGTTCTTTAAATTGTTGATGAGAAAATATGTCTCAACATCCATTCCCTGAGATGCAGCTGCCTCTTCTATAGTCTTCTTGTAAGACTTATCCGTAAAAGAAATGCCTTCTTTCTGAGCGATAGCCTCGATGATCATTCTCTGCTTGAGAAGTTTCTCGGCAAGTTCATCCGAATTCATACCGAATGTCGAATTAACGTATTCATCAACGTTCATTCCCGCAAGTCCTGCCTGATAAGCGTATGTCGCATTAACCTTTTCTTTCTGATCTTCGAGATATTTATCGGGAAGCACAACTTCCGACGAATCGTATATCGCCTTAAGGATCTGCAGTGTCACATCATCTTCGGCACTGTTTTCCTTGCTCTTTTTCAAACTGTTTGCCAGGTAATCGTGAAGGGATTCTACATCGGTATAAAGAGTCGAATCCATTCCTTTTACCATGTCATCGGTTATCTTCTCGGGATAAATGCCCACAAGCTCGAGTCTTAATACGACGGATTTACCCGCAACTCTTTTATCCGAATAGTCTTCGGGGTAAGTCTCATCAATATTTTTAACCTCTCCGGCGCTCATTCCGATGAAAGCATCCTCGATCTCTTTCTGCATGCTTGAATCACCGATAACAAAGCTTTCGCCCGTAACCTGAACGTTGCTTAAAGCAACTCCGTTTTCATAGCATTTAAGGTTAACGACAACTCTGTCGCCCGTTTGGGCCGCTCTGTCCTTAATGCCCACCTTGTCAAGATTCGATGTGAGCAGCGAAAACATTCTTTCTTCTATTTCTTCTTCGGTCACCTCGCATGAAGGATACTCAACCTCGACACCTTTGTACTCACAAAGAGTAACGTATTTGCCCATGTCGAGTTTTCTTAAGCTCAGTTCCGATGCTTTTTTATCGCATCCGAATAAAAAAGCAAGTGATGTAAATGCGATAATAAAAGCCGCAATTTTTCTTTTCATTACTTAATGCCTCTCTTATTAATGATGGAACAGTCTCATCTTAGTGAAGCACATAACCATTCCGTATTTGTCGGCGCACTCGATAACGAGGTCGTCTCTTACAGATCCGCCGGGCTCTGCGATATATTTAACACCGCTCTTCTTTGCTCTCTCGATGTTGTCTGAGAAGGGGAAGAATGCGTCTGAACCGAGGGCTACGTCTGTCATCTGATCGAGCCATGCTCTCTTTTCTTCTTTGGTGAAGATCTCGGGTTTAACCTTGAAGATCTTCTGCCAGTTGCCTTCTGCGAGACAGTCAAGTTCATCACCGATGTAATTGTCGATAGCGTTGTCTCTGTCTGCTCTTCCGAGGCCGTCTACGAACTGAAGTTCAAGAACCTTGGGACACTGACGGAGCATCCAGTTGTCTGCCTTGCTTCCTGCAAGTCTTGTACAGTGAACTCTGGACTGCTGTCCTGCGCCGATACCGATCGCCTGACCGCCTTTAGCGAAGCAGACAGAGTTGGACTGTGTATACTTAAGTGTGATAAGCGAAATGATAAGGTCGATCTTTGCAAGGTCGGGAAGTTCCTTATTCTGTGTAACGATCTCTGATAAAAGTTCGTTGTTGATCTTGAACTCGTTTCTTCCCTGCTCGAATGTGATACCGAAAACATCCTTATGCTCGATGGGTTCGGGCTTGTAGTCGGGATCTATCTGGATAACGTTGTAGTTGCCGCCCTTTTTAGCCTTTAAGATCTCTAATGCTTCAGGCTCATATCCGGGAGCGATAACGCCGTCGGAAACTTCTCTCTTAATGATCTTTGCTGTTGAAACGTCGCAGACATCTGAAAGTGAAATGAAATCGCCGAAGCTTGACATTCTGTCTGCGCCTCTTGCTCTTGCATATGCGCATGCAAGGGGTGAAAGTTCGCCCAGATCATCTACCCAGTATATCTTTGCGAGTACGTCATCCAGAGGAAGACCTACTGCGGCACCTGCAGGTGATACATGCTTGAAACTTGTAGCTGCGGGAAGACCGGTTGCTTCTTTTAACTCTTTTACAAGCTGCCATCCGTTGAATGCATCCATGAAGTTGATGTATCCGGGTTTGCCGTTAAGGACTGTGATGGGAAGTTCACGTCCGTCATTTACGAAAATCTTACTGGGCTTCTGGTTGGGGTTGCAACCATATTTAAGTTCTAATTCTTTCATGATATTTCTCCTTGATTATTTGAACTATAATTCTATTATTTGGACTTGGTTTATAGCCTTTTGGCCTTGAATAACTGGCATTCAATGGTGTTTTGGCTATAATTCCTGTTGTTTTCAGCTTTTTTATAGCCTTTGCGCCTTGAATAACAGGCATTCGATGGTGTTTTGGCTATAATTTCTGTTGTTTTCAGCATTTTTATAGCCTTTGCGCCTTGAATAACAGGCATTCGATGGTGTTTTGGCTATAAATTCTGCTGTTTTCAGCTTTTCTATAGCCTTTTGGCCTTGAATAACTGGCATTCAATGGTGTTTTGGCTATAAATTCTGCTCTAGGCACTTCATTTATAGCTTTGGATGCCTAATTGATGGGTCTTTACATGTGTTTTGGCTATAA
>CACZOG010000245.1 GCA_902782715.1 uncultured Lachnospiraceae bacterium
GTCACCGAGAAGTGTTCTGTGAAGACCGGGATCTTCAAGAAGGTCTTTTTCAATGATCGAAGAAAGGTTCTTGTGGTCTGCGATATGTTCAGCAAATACTACGAATGCAACGGGAATATAAGCAATTGCGATCTTAGCGATATATGCGCCCATCGTAGCTACATCACCGTATTCGAATCCGCCTGAGAAGAATGCGGTTACAAATGTGAAGTTAGGATACCACTGCATATTTGAGAATGCCGAGAAATCAATAATCTTGAAAGCATCAACATCCTGTGATAAACCGATGATCGTAAATACTGCAGCGATAACATATCCTGCAATGATACCAATGATGAAAGGGATCATCTTCATCATTTTCTTGCCGTATACCGAGCAGAGCATTGTAACGAATAATGTTACAAGTCCGCAGATAAGGCATATATAAGGATTTGCTACCGAAACATATTCCTGTAATTCTTCGTCGAATCTTAAAACTTTTCCTTTAAAGAGATCACCTACTGCATTTCCTGCAAGAGATAATCCGATGATGGCAACGGTAGGTCCGATAATAACTGCAGGCATGATCTTGTTTATCCATTTTACACCTGCGAGTTTAACGATTAATGCGATGATAACATATACCAGTCCCGCAAATGCGGCACCTAAGATAAGACCCAGATAACCGAGGGACATTGAAACTCCGCCGGCAAATGCGGCAGACATCGATCCAAGAAAAGCAAATGATGAACCGAGGAATACAGGGCTCTTGAATTTCGTGAATAAAAGATACACAAGTGTACCTATACCTGCGCCGAAAAGTGCAGCGGAAGGCGACATGTTATTGCCAATAATGGCAGGAACCGCAATGGTGGCTGCTAAAATTGCAAGTAATTGCTGAAGTGCGAATACGAGTACCTGACCGAATTTCGGTTTGTCCTGGACCTGATAGGTGAGTTTCATTTTGTAACCTCCGTTTAGATATATATTTTTTACTTTATAAAAGTCATATTAAACTACGCGGCCGCAGCAGTTCTTGTATTTCTTGCCGGATCCGCAGGGGCACGGAGAATTGGGATAGATCTTCTCTTCCGCTCTTCTCTTCGGTCCTCTTACCGCTGTATCGTCTTTATTCGTTCCGGTTACCTGAGCAACCTGTTCACGCTCGATCTTCTTCTCGACAACAACATGCATCATCATGAATACTGCCTGCTCTTTAATGGCTTCGGTCATTGCATCGAACATATCGAAACCTGCCATACGGTATTCAACCTTGGGATCCTTCTGAGCATATGCAACCATTCCGATACCCTGCTTTAACTGCTCCATGTCATCGATATGGTTCATCCATTTCTGGTCGATAGCCTTAAGCACGATGATTCTTTCAGTCTCACGACAAGCTTCGGGCTGAGGGAACTGTGCTTCTTTTTCTTCATATAATTTAACGGCTTCTTCTTTAAGCATCTGCTTAAGAGTATTCTTCTTGATGCCTTTAACCTTTTCGGGAGTAATGGGCTCAACGGGTACTACCGAACGAAGTGCCATGTTAAGTTCCGTAAGATCCCATTCGTCGGATGAAGCGTCTTCACCGAGTGTCGAATCAATGGCATTCTCAACAACATCGATAACCCATTTGTAGATTGTGTCTCTCATGCTCTCGCCGTTAAGAACACGGTTTCTTTCGGCATAAATGATCTCTCTCTGATCGTTGTTAACCTGGTCGTATTCAAGCAGGCTCTTTCTGATACCGAAGTTGTTGTTCTCTATTCTCTTCTGAGCGCTTTCAACCGCACGCGATAACATCTTATGCGAGATCTCCTGATCTTCGGGAACGCCGAGTGAATTGAAAACCGTCATGAGTCTGTCGGATGCGAACAAACGCATAAGATCGTCTTCAAGTGAAATGTAGAACTTCGATGAACCGGGGTCTCCCTGACGTCCGGAACGACCTCTCAACTGGTTATCGATACGTCTTGATTCGTGACGCTCCGTACCGATGATACGAAGTCCTCCGAGTTCGGGAACGCCTTCGCCTAATTTGATATCGGTACCACGGCCCGCCATGTTGGTTGCGATCGTAACCGCACCCTTCTGGCCTGCGTCGGCAACTATCTGAGCTTCCATTTCATGGAATTTAGCATTCAGAACTTTATGAGGAATGCCGCGTTTCTGAAGTCTTCTGGAAAGTTCTTCCGATGCATCGATCGTGATCGTACCTACAAGTACGGGCTGACCTTTCTTATGGCATTCTTCAACTTCCGCACAAATGGCGTTAAGTTTGCCGTTCTTTGTTTTGTAAACGGCATCGTTTTCATCGATTCTGATAACGGGCATGTTGGTCGGAATCTCGATAACGTCCATTCCGTAGATCTCTCTGAATTCCTTCTCTTCCGTTAAAGCAGTACCGGTCATGCCGGCTTTCTTGTGGAATTTGTTAAAGAAGTTCTGGAATGTGATCGTTGCAAGAGTCTTGGACTCTCTTTTAACCTTAACATGCTCTTTTGCTTCGATCGCCTGATGTAAACCGTCGGAATAACGACGTCCGGGCATCAGACGGCCTGTAAAGCTGTCGACGATAACGATCTGATCGTCCTTAACAACGTAATCCTGATCTCTGAACATAAGGTTATGTGCACGAAGGGCAAGGATAACATTGTGCTGTATTTCGATGTTCTCGGGATCCGCAAGGTTTTCTATCTTGAAGAACTGCTCGACCTTGTGAACACCTTCGGCGGTAAGGTTAACCGCTTTGTCTTTTTCATTTACGATAAAGTCGCCTGTTTCTTCCTGTTCGATACCGAGGATGATATCCATCTTGGACTGTTCCTCGAGATCGTCACCTCTTTTTAACTGTCTTGCGAGGTAATCTGCAGCTTCGTAAAGCTTTGTGGATTTACCTGACTGACCTGAAATGATAAGAGGAGTTCTCGCTTCATCGATAAGAACCGAGTCGGCCTCATCGATGATGGCATAGTTTAAATCTCTCAAAACAAGCTGTTCTTTATATACAACCATGTTGTCACGAAGATAATCGAAACCGATCTCATTGTTCGTAACATATGTGATATCGCATTTATAAGCTTCTCTTCTTTCGTCGTTGTCCATGCTGTTTAAAACGCAGCCGACTTTAAGTCCCAAAAATTCGTGAACCTGTCCCATAAGTTCGGCATCACGCTTTGCAAGGTAATCGTTGACCGTTACGACGTTAACACCCTTTCCTTCAAGGGCATTTAAATATGACGGAAGCGTTGCAACAAGTGTTTTACCTTCACCTGTACGCATTTCGGCAACACGTCCCTGATGAAGAATGATACCACCGATAAGCTGTACTCTGTAAGGTTCGAGACCGATGGCTCTCCATGCGGCTTCTCTTACTACCGCAAAAGCTTCAACCAGAAGATCGTCAAGCGTCTCACCGTTTTCAAGACGTTTCTTGAATTCGTCGGTTTTTGCACGAAGTTCTTCATCGCTCATTTCCTTCATCTTGGGTCTTAAAGCTTCGATCGCATCAACCTTGTCTTTTATTCTCTTTATCTCTCTCTCACTGTGAGTGCCGAATATCTTATCTGTAATTCTCATAACTTTCCTCTTTGTAACAATTTTTCCGCAGTTTGAAAAAACTCCAAAACTCCATATATTTTCTCATAAACGGACTATTCTTTCAAGTATTTTGTATATATAATCAATGAAACTGCACAATTACGCAATTTTCAGGTAACATTATACTTTTCGTTAAAAATACCCGAAGTTCTTTTCACTTCTTCCTCAAATTCCCTTGAAGATATGATCCGGCAGCCCGCACCCGTAACGATTATCTGCTCCAGGCCGTCCGAAGTGGCCACCGTGATATCATACTTTTTGCTGTTTTGGTGGGCATATCTCTCGATATACTGATCCGCCGTCTGCGCCTCTTTAGTATAAACTATGGTGATCCTGTCATACTGCTTTTCGCTGGTACGGTGTCCCTCGACCTTGTACGCATCATAAACAACGATTATCTCATATCCCGAGATTGCCTTGTAATTGCTCATGATCTCGTTTAGTCTCATTGCGGCGGAATCCATGGATACGGCCGCAAGAGAATCAAGCTCGGGCCATGCATGGATCACATTATATCCGTCCACAAGGAGATATTTTTCTTTCTGCTTCGTGCCCACATAAACAGGTGATTCGTTAACCGGTTTGTTTTCGGGCGGCTTATTGGCCCCCGCAAAGGACTTTGCTGCACTTTTAACCTGATTTATGTTGGCCTGTGAACTCTGTTTTAAAATGCTGTCGACTTCTTCAACGGAAATGAATTCCTCATCCTTTCCTTCCCGTTCCCTTCTAAGCCTGTTTGCTTCCTTGGCCTCTTTTTCGATATTGTCGGTCTGCGCGCCGTAGCTTTCGCTGTAAAAGGTGTGCTTGTATCTGTCAACGTCAAACCATTCCACGTTTGTCCCAGTACCGTGCTGACAGAATACCGAATACGAGGGGTTCCTTGTATCCGCATCGGGATTGTAAGCAAAGCTTTCGATCACTTCGTTTTCGTTATGACAGATATCGTATCCGCTTACCGTAAAAGAAAGTACTGCTTTTCCCTTCGTATAAGCGTTTAATTCCTTCGCATATGAGTTCATAAAAGATGCACTTACACGTCCGATCACCGTGATCGTTTTTGTCTCGCCGTTGTTCTCGTTTATAAGCGCACTTCCGCCCGATGCGTTTATGTCCGTTACCGCTCTTCCCGCATAGTTTTCGGGAAGTTCAACGGTATAATCGTAATAAGGCTCCAAGAGCCTGCATTTACCGGCCTCCAAAGCTTTCATGAGGCCCTGTCTCACAGCTCTGTAAGTAGCCTGTCTGAAATCTCCGCCCTCGGTATGTTTGACATGTGCTCTGCCCGCAACAAGAGTGAATCTGACATCGGTTAAAGGAGAACCCGTCAGCACGCCCCTGTGCTCTCTTTCTTTTAAATGCGTCAGGATGAGTTTCTGCCAGTTGATATCCAGATAATCCTCGCTCAATTCGCTTCCAAATTCCAAACCTGCCCCGCGCTCTAAGGGTTCGATCTTGATCTGAACCTCCGCATAGTGTCTTAAAGGTTCAAAATGCCCTACGCCTATTACGATTTCTTCTATCGTTTCCTTATAGCGGATCTTGCCCTCTTTGAACTCTGCATCAACACCGTATTCGTCTTTTAATCTTCTCTTTATGACTTCCGTCTGAACATCGCCCATAAGCGATACTCTGATCTCTTTGATCTGCTCGTCGTATTCCGCGTTAAGCGAAGGATCCTCGTCCGAGAGTTTTGCGATGATCTCCCACATTTTGTGAAGATCCGCATCTTTGCCGAAATCCACCGAATATGTAAAAACGGGCGTTAGAAGAGGCTTTTTATCCTTGTGGATATTTCCGTATACCGTTCCTCTTTTAGACTCCGTAAGACCTGCGACAGAACAGATTTCTCCCGCATAAACTTCGGTTTCCCTCTTGAATTTATCACCCGAATAAACACGTATTTCATTGACTTTTTCATCACCGAGGCTGTCTTTTATCTTCAATGTTCCGGAAATAATCTTCATAAAAGAATTTCTTTTGCCGGATTCATCGTAAGTTATCTTATATACCTGCGCCGCAAATTCATCGTTTTCTTTTCCGAAAGTATCGGGCGTGATCAGATACTTGTCAAGGCCTGAAATAAACTCGCTTATGCCCTGTAATTTAAGTGCGGACGCGAAAAAGACAGGGAATATTTTTCTTGCTTTGATCCCCTGCTTTATCTCTTCTTTTTCAAACTGATCTTTTTCGAGAAAAACGTTTAGAAACTTTTCTCCGCAAAGTGCTATGTTTTCATAGAATTCCTGTGCGGAATCATCGGAAAAATCCACTGCGGAAGGCGATAATTCTTTTTTGATATTTTCTAAGATCTTATCCCTGTCAAATCCGGGCATGTCTATCTTGTTCACAAGGATATAAACCGGAATTTCGTAATACTTTAAAAGACCCCAGAGTGTCTTCGTGTGCGAACCAACTTTGGAAGAAGCGTCGATAACAAGAATAGCCGCATCCAGAACACTTAAGGCTCTTTCCGTTTCCGCCGAAAAATCAACATGTCCCGGCGTATCGATAAGTATTATTTCTTTTTCGTTTAAGGGTATTCGCGCATTCTTCGAATAGATGGTGATCCCGCGTTCTCTCTCCTGAATGTTTCCGTCAAGATAAGAGTTACCCGAATCCACTCTGCCGGCTTCTTTTATAACGCCGGTTTTATATAAAAGGCTCTCCGAAAGCGTTGTTTTCCCGGCATCCACATGTGCCAGAATACCCATTACTGTTTTTTCTTTCATTATTTGATCGTAAACTTTCTTATTACCGCTGTTATAACCTTGTAAGGAAGCGGTCTTAACGCCTTATCGGCTTCTTTTAATTTCTTTCGTATTTCGATGTGCTGAGGACAATGTTTCTCGCATGCTCCGCACTCCACGCACTGTGTCGCAAATCCCGGTATTTCCCTGACACCGATGTTTCTCGCATATTCGAACCTTCCCTCGGATTTGTTCTCCGAATACATCTTGTTGTAGCAGGCAAAAGTTCCGGGTATGTCAACGCCGTGAGGACAGGGCATGCAGTATGCGCAGCCCGTGCATCCGACCTTTTCTTTCTCGCCTATTATCTTCTTGATCTTTTCGTATACTTCAAAATCTTCTTCGGTAAGTTCTCCGGGCTTGGCATCGGATGCTATCCTTGCGTTTTCCTCAACCATTTCAATAGAATTCATTCCGGATAAAACGCACATGATCTCACTCTGATTCCAGAGCCATCTTAAACCCCATTCGGCACTGCTCCATTTATGCGGATGTGCGTTTATCAGTTTCTTTGCATCATCGGGCAAAAGATTAACGAGCTTTCCTCCGCGAAGAGGCTCCATGATTATTACGGGAATGCCTTTGGCAGCTGCTGCTTCGAGGCCTCTTCTTCCCGCCTGGGTATGTTCGTCGACATAGTTATACTGGATCTGACAGAAATCCCAGTCATATGAATTTAATATCTTAATGAACATCTCCGTATCGCCGTGATACGAGAATCCTATGTTCTTTATCGCACCTTCTTTTTTCTTATTGGAGATCCAGTCGATGATACCGAATCTTACGAGCTTTTCCCAGTTCTTGATGTCGGTAAAAAGATGCATCAGATAATAATCGATATAGTCGGTACGAAGTCTCCTTAATTCCTCTTCGAAATACTTGTCGATCTGGCTCGGATTATTAACCAGATACTGGGGAAGTTTGGTCGCTATCTTGACTTTATCCCTTATATTGTTCTTCTCGAGGATCTTGCCGAGAGTTTCTTCGCTTCCGGGATAGGAATACGCCGTATCATAATAATTAATGCCCAGTTCGTAACCGCGCATCACCTCTTTTTCGGCCTTCTCAAAATCAATCGAAGAACCCTTTTTCGTGAATCGCATACAGCCGTATCCGATAGCTGATATATCGTTACCGTTTTTATCTTTTCTGTACTGCATTTTTATCTCCTGTTCGGGATGATCATTTCTTCTATATTTTCTCATTTTTGATATGAAATGTCAAAAAATCCGACTCCCGAAAGGAAGCCGGATCTTCGAATCCTCTATAACAGTTTTATTAAAGTTTATCGCCCGTATATTCATGAGAGCCGAATGCCAGCATCGGCCATGTGATCCAGGAGAAGAAAATACTCAGGATACCGAATCCGGTATTCTTTCCGAATACCTTTGCCAGACCGAGACATGAGACAATAAAACCGGCTATGGGAAAAATAAGGCTCAAAACAAACCACATCACATTGTTGTTGCAGGTGATCTTTAACAGAACCCAGATGTTATAGAAAGGAACAATTGAAGCCCATCCCGGTTCGCCCGCTTTTACAAATATCTTCCATGTTGCGATCAAAAGTATAAGACTCACTATCAGTGATACGATAAACATTACAACACCTAAGATCATGGTTGTCAGATATGTTCCCAGAAAAAGCGCATACAACGCTTCTGCAGAATTATTACTCATTTTAAATTCCTCCTTTATAAATGCCTGATACCTTAATTTTCTTTCTTTGCATGTTCCTCTGCATTTTTAACCATTGCTTCGTAAAAATCGGGGAAGTCCCTGCTTATCATTATGAATTTGCCGTCCTTGTCAAGAAAACAGTGTTCACTGGTTCCCTTGCACACGATCTTGCCTGTTTCGTCCGTCATGATATAAGTTATCTTAACCTTTACGTTTCTGGCTTCTTCAACATATGCTTCCACTGTGATGGTATCGTCAAAAGTGGTGGAAGATACGAATTTGCACTCAACACTCGTTACAGGTGAGATAATTCCGATCTCTTCGAGTTTCTTATAGCTGTATCCGGCTTTCTCAAGCAGGTCGACTCTTGCTTCTTCCATCCATCTTATATAATTCGAGTGATGAGTCACTCCCATCTTGTCTGTTTCGTAATATTGTACTTTGTGGGTATACATTTAAGTATTCTTTCCTTTCGTGTTATATTAACCCGATATGCATGCTAAATGACATTTTAGCATATTATCCGATTTTTTACATATTTTTTTGACTTATATTTCTTATAGAAATATGTTTGTGAATATACTATAATTGTTTTTATAGTCCGCGTATGTGTTTAAACGCAAAAGACAATTACATAAAAAGGGGTGAAAAAATGTTTAACGACAGCAAAATATGGGTTGCCAAATCTAATGACGAAAAAGTTTTTATTTATCCTAAAATGGCTAACCGCCACGGAATGATAGCCGGTGCTACCGGTACAGGTAAAACGGTTACGTTAAAAGTTCTCGCAGAATCTTTCTCGGAATGCGGAGTTCCCGTTTTCTTAGCCGATGTTAAGGGTGATCTTGCCGGAATGTGTGCACCCGGAGCAGATTCCGAGGATATGCAGCAGAGGATCGCCAGATTCGGTCTTGCCGAAGAAGGTTACAAATATACTTCCTATCCCACAACTTTCTGGGATGTTTACGGGGAAAAGGGCCTTCCCCTTCGTACTACCGTAAGCGAAATGGGTCCTCTTCTTTTATCAAGGATCCTCGGTCTTAACGAAGTTCAGTCCGACATTCTTACCGTTATCTTTAAGATCGCCGACGATCAGGGACTTCTTCTTATCGATACAAAGGACCTTCGCTCAATGCTTACCTATGTAGGCGAGAACGCTTCCGATTTCAGCCTTACATACGGAAACATCACAAAACAGAGCCTCGGTTCCATTATCCGTGCCGTGATTGCACTCGAAAGCGAAGGCGGAGATCTTTTCTTCGGAGAGCCCGCACTTAATATACGTGACTGGATCGGACAGGATTTCACCGGAAAAGGAAATATCCAGGTGCTTGACTGCCAGAAACTCATTAACAACCCCACAATGTATTCGACATTCCTTCTCTGGATGCTTTCGGAACTCTATGAAACACTTCCCGAAGCAGGCGATCTGGAAAAGCCCAGAATCGTGTTCTTCTTTGATGAAGCTCATATGCTCTTCGATTCCGCTTCCAAGGCACTGCTTGAGAAGATCGAGCAGATCGTCAAGCTCATCCGTTCAAAGGGTGTCGGAATCTTCTTTATCACACAGAATCCCAAGGATATTCCCGACGGAGTTCTTTCACAGCTCGGAACCAAGATCCAGCATGCTTTGAGAGCATATACACCTTCGGAATTAAAAGCAGCAAAAGCTGCATGCATGTCTTTCAGAGAGAACCCCGAATTCGATACATTTGAAACACTTACTTCACTCGGTATCGGCGAAGCGCTTGTTTCGGTTCTTGACGAACAGGCAGTTCCTACCATGGTAAAGAAATGTAATATCCTTCCTCCTCAGAGTCTTATGGGTTCGATCGATGACAACCTTCGTGCTTCTCAGATCAATTCAAACATTCTCTATGTTAAATATGTAGAAGCGGTTGACCGTGATTCCGCATATGAATTCCTTCAGAGAAAAGCATTAAGCGATGAGGAAGCAAGAGCAAAGGCCGCAGAGGAAGAAGCTGCAAGAAAAGAAGCCGAAAAGGCTGCAATTGCAGAACAGAAAGCTGCCGAAAAGGCCGCCATTGCAGAACAGAAAGCACTTGAGAAACAGGCAATCGCCGAGCAGAAAGCTGCAGAAAAAGCCGCTCTGGCAGAACAGAAAGCTGCTCAGAAAAAGATAGATGACAGAAACAAAGCCTTAAAGAGTGCAGGAAAATCCGTTGCAAGTTCCGTAACAGGCACAGTAGGCCGTGAAGCAGGCAAGGCTTTAGGCGGCACCGTAGGCGGAAAGTTCGGTAAGACTCTCGGCGGAAACGTTGGTGCTTCTTTGGGCCGCGGACTCGTCGGAACATTATTCAAATTAAAATAAAAACCATTTGACATTTGTATTTCACATGGTTAATATATGTTGCAGATAAAGAATCTTCGGGGTCGGGTGAAATTCCCTACCGGCGGTAAAAGTCCGCGAACCGCTTCGGCGGCCGATTCGGTGCAATTCCGAGACCGACAGTAAAGTCTGGATGATAGAAGATGCAATTATGAATGCGATTGCAGGCTCCGTTTTTTTGCGGAGCCTTTTCTTATGCAAATGTTCGTCTTGAGGATTCCTTATACTGAATAAAACCTACTCAAAGAAAGGACAATCAAAATGAAGATGTCAATCAAAAAAATCACCACCCTTGCAATGCTTGCAGCGATTGCATATGTCGTTATGGTATTCATAAGAATCCCACTTATGCCTGCAGCACCTTACTTAAGCTACGATCCGAAGGATATTTTCTTCGTTATCGCAGCTTTCCTTGTAGGTCCTCTTGAAGGATTTATCGTTGTCGTACTCGTATGCCTGATCGAAATGGTAACCGTAAGTACTACCGGACCGATAGGCCTTCTGATGAACGTAATAGCGAGTTTATGTTTCGTTATGCCGGCCGCACTTATCTACAAATACAAAAAAACAACGCTTAATGCCATTATCGCACTGGCAGCAGGAGTTCTTGGAATGACGGGTTCCATGATCCTCTGGAATTATCTGATCACTCCCTGGTATAACAATATGCCCAGAGAAGCAATCGTACCCATGCTTCCCACCATATTCCTTCCTTTCAACTTAGTTAAGGCCGGAATCAATATGGCGCTTACACTTGTTATCTACAAACCCATTTCAATCATCCTTCATAAGTCAGGTCTTCTTGATGAGAGACAAGGCAAAGTAAAATCCGACAAAGAAGTCAGCGAAAAGAAAACTTCAGAGTTTTCTCCTGTACCCATCATCGTCGGATTCGTAATCCTGGCAGTCTGCGTGGCAGCAATCCTGCTGTTCAAAACTCAGGCTTAGGTTTTGAATAATTGAACAACTGATCAAAATACATAAAAAAATGGTGTCCGGTTCTCAAATATGAGTCGGACACCTTTTTAATTATCAAATCCTGTGTTATCTGCCGTTAAATTTATACTTAACTGTCAAAAAACCCCAAAAAGTAAAGTTAAATCTAAATTTAACTTTCTGGGTTAATTATTTCATTTTCGGCTTTTGTACGTTCCATCTTCAAAATATACTCATCAGCGGGCATCGGTCTCGCATAGAAGTATCCCTGGATCATATCGCAGCCCTGCTCGGCAAGAAATTCAACCTGTTCTTTGAATTCCACACCTTCGGCAACCGTAACCATGTTCAGATTCTTGGCAAGTTTGATCGTATCGGATACAACGATCTCACCACGGTTGTCATCAAAATCGCCGCTGAAAAATCCGGCATCAAGCTTCAAAACATCAAGAGGCATATCCTTAAGAGAGTTAAGTGATGAATATCCTGCGCCGAAATCATCCATGGAAACCTGGAATCCGTACTCCTTAAGTTTACAGATCGTTTCGATCATGGTCTTCTTGTCATCAAAGAAAGCACTCTCGGTGAGTTCTATTTCTATAAGCTCATGAGGAGCACCCTCAGAGTCAACATCGTCCCTTATCTGTTCGGCAAGGTCTTTCTCGATAAAATGAGCTCTTGATACATTTACGGAAGCGGGAACGCACTTATAACCGGCATCAAGCCATGCTTTCTGTGCTCTGGCCACATGTCTTATCATATAGTGGTCTATTTCGGGAATAAAACCGTTCTTTTCGAATATGGGAATGAAAGTTGTGGGTGCCTTAAAGCCGAAATTGGGAGAATCCCAGCGGATAAGTGCTTCAACACCACGCAGTTCGTTATTCTTAGGATCGTATTTGGGCTGATAATGAATAACAAATTCTTCATTTTCAACCGCCTGTCTCTGGTTTTCCTGCACCATATCGATCCATTTCTGCTCTTCTACAAGCTCTGTATCGAAGTATGCTATGCCTGAATCATCATTGCCTTCAAGCGTGCTCCTGGCGGTGCATGCATTGTTGTATTCGCGCTCGATATTGATATCTTTTCTTCCGGCAAACTTTTTGTTCTTGGGATTGATCCTTCTCTCTACGAAGAAAACGCCCACATGGAATGTAAATTTATGCTCCGAATCGATCTTCTCAAGCTGTGAAATGATCTCCGATATTCTCTTTTCAAGCGATTCCTTGTCGGAGAATTCCAGAAGAACTGCAAAATTGGCAGATGCATAATGTGTGCACAATTCCTGTTTCTTTAAATTCTTTTTAACGATCTTGTTAACCTGACAAAGGAAATCCTCGCCTTCTGAAACCGAATGGCATACACAGTAGTTTCTGTATCTTACAAATACCAGATCGAGAATAACAAACTGTCTGGAAGCATTTTTTCTTTTCTTTAAGATCTGTTCGCCTTTGTAACAGAACCACATCCAGTTCTTGTCTTTGGTTACGGGATCTGTAAAGAAGGCATTCGTTATTCTTCTCTGCCCCAGCATAGTGGTGATCATATTTGCTATCATGAGAAAGATAACGCATACTACAAGCAGCATGCCCGCCAAAAGAAAAGCACCCAAAAACATAATATCCGTCATAGATACTCTGAAAATGGCTTTTCCGAAGAATTTCTGTGTTCCGCCCTTAACGTTCACGCTTATCCAGATGGGAAGATCTGCTGTTGACCTCTCAGTATCAAAGTTGATATTTGCCCTCTGGTCAACCGAATAAAGCCATGACAGAACAGATTTCGCACTGATCGAAACATTGCCATCCTCATCGGTTTCAAGTAAGCCCTCAGTCGCATTATCTACATATACAAGAACCTTTTCATTAACCGTTGTACCGTCAAATTGTATAGTCGGAAGTTCTACTATTCCTTTCGAGGTTCCCATGGTATTATCGCCGTTAATATATATGATATCTCCGTGATTGTCTGTTATGTAATATGTTCTGCCCTCTTCGTTTAACATATTAAAGATATTGTCGCCTTCCTCTACGGAATTGATATCATATATCCTGGCCATGTAAGAAATGGCATCATATTCGTCCAAAATAACCTTATTTGCGTAATACGTAAATAAGGAGCTCGCAAAAACGGATATGAACACCATTGCCAGCAACGTAACAGCAAGGCAGAATATCGTCGTTACCCAGATCTTGTTTTTCTTAAGAATACGAAATTTTGCTTTTTGTCTTCTTTTTTCCTGTGACATTTTTACCCTTTCATTTTCCCCTTTGGATAATTTTACATCAATTATGCCTCAGCCTCAAACAGTATTTTGCTGACCGTGAGAATATTATCTGCAGAAACCGAAAGTGCATCCACTCCCATTTTCTCGAAATCCTTAACTACTTTGACATCCGCAGCCATTTCTCCGCATATGCACACACCGATCCTTTTCTTCTTGGCGGATTCCACGGTCTTTTCTATCATGCGCATAAGAACGGGATAATACGAATCTTTTTCCTGTATCTCACCGTCCTTAAATCTGTCGATGGCAAATGAATACTGGGCCAGGTCATTGGTTCCTATCGAGAAGAAATCGACTTCTGAAGCGAGTTCATCCGATATCATAACCGCAGCCGGCGTTTCTATCATTATTCCGATCTCTATGCTTTGAGCATATTTCTCCCCGGATCTTTCCAGATCGTTTAATACTTCCTTTATGATCCCTTTGGCCTTTTTGACTTCATCAAGCGAAGTTATCATAGGGAACATTATTGCTGCCTTTCCGTACAGACCGGCTCTTAATATCGCACGGATCTGCGTTTTGAAAAACTTGGGATTGGCAAGCGAAAACCTGATCCCACGAATTCCGAGAGCCGGATTTTCCTCATGCTCTGTCTTCATATAAGCCGCAGCTTTGTCCGCTCCGACATCCAAAGTTCTGAATACGACTTTTTTGCCGTCCATTTTTTCAAGAACATTTTTATATATTTCAAACTGTTTTTCTTCAGACGGATAATACGATTCGCCAAGGAATACAAACTCCGTACGGAAAAGTCCTATTCCGTCGGCATCATCCGTACGCGGATCGTCCAGATCCTTAAGATTTGAGATGTTCGCGCAGATCTGTATTCCATCCTTGTTGGCACGTTTTTCTTTTATGATCTGTCTTAGAATGTTTTCTTCTTCTTTGATCATTCTTGCTCTTTCTTTTCGTTCTTTAAATACAACAACATCGGGCTCGATGATCAGTTCCGATTCATACGTATCCAAAAGAGCGCTGACTCCTTCGAAAGATGCGTCGGGAATAAGGGAGCGCACAACCAGAACCGGGATATTCATCGATCTTGCAAGAATCGCGGAATGCGAGTTGTAACTGCAATTCTCACAAATAACCGCGAGGATCTTCTGTCTGTTGATCTTGATAAGTTCTGAAGGAGTAATATCGTTTGTCCATACTATGGTTCCGGCAAATCCGGACAGATTAGTCTCTTCTTTGGACAATATTTCGGTCAGGTTTGAAATGACATCATCCATGTCGGCAATCCTGTCCCTAAAGATCTCGTCGCCGTTTTGCATAATGGCATCCTTATACTCCTTGCATGCCTCTATCAGAGCATACTCCGAATTGTATCTGTGTTCTTCTATAAGATTCAGTATACGGTTTATGTATGTTTCATCTTCAAGGATCATAAGATGGGATGCAAAAATATCCGCATCTTTAGACAGTATCTTTCCTTTTAATTCGTCATGCAAAGAATTCATTCTTTCTTTCGTCTTTGCAAGAGCGGAAAGAAATCTTTCTTTTTCGACTACTATGTCTTTTGTATGAATATTTACGATTTCATCTTTACGGCGTATCCAGAGTTTGATCTTGCCAAACACTATTCCGTCTGAAATCTTACGTCCCTTTATTGATTTCATCTGATTTCCCCAATTGTTCCGCCTGACAATGTTGCGTGTTCAATATCTATTATACTAGAAAATTGTATGTATAAAAAGGGACAAATTAAAAAAGGTGTCAGACTTCTTCTTAGGCGTCCGACACCTTTTAGTATTTTTCGCAATTAGCCCTGAAGGCCGTCTGCCTGTCTTATCATATCTTCAACGACAATGTCATAGATCTCTCCGATCGTATTACAGTATTCAAGGACTTTCCACGGCTCATTTGTATGGAAATGGATTTTGATCAGATCCTCGTCTCCTGCAGCAATAAGAGAATTTCCTTCAAAATGGGAAGTTATATAATCAGAGATCTCGTCTTCGTCAAGATCCTTATCTCTTCTGTCAATAAGTAATTGTGTGTCGTAGCGATACGCGAACTGATCGTCCTCTGCATCGATGCTGTTAATCGGTTCCATTTAAGTCTCTCCTTTCAGGTTTAAAATACTCTGATGCAGTTCCTTCCTTCGGATTTCGCCTTGTAAAGTGCTTTATCCATTCTTTCAAACGCGGTATTGAAACTGTCTTCGGTCGTAATCTCCGTAATACCTGCCGAACATGTAACCGTTCCGGCAACCTTGAATTCTTCTTCGGAGATAACCTTTCTTACTCCTTCAGCTGCTTCCTTTGCTTTATCAGCATCTGCATCATAATATACTACAACAAATTCTTCACCGCCCCATCTTCCGATAACGGCATTGATGTTCTTGAAATAATCCTTAAGCATATATGCGAAATGCTTAAGTGTCATATCACCGACAGCATGTCCGAATTTGTCGTTAACATTTTTAAAGAAGTCGATATCAAACATCATAACGGAAACTTTTCTGCTGCCCTTATGTACGATCTCGACCGCATTGTAAAGTTCGGTTTCGATACGTCCGTGGTTGAATACGTCGGTAAGTGCATCCTTAGATGCGAGTTCTTCGTATTTCTTAAGCGTGGACATAAGCTGAACCGAATTCTCATGAATATCCTGAACCATGAAGACATATCTGAAGTCCTCATCTTTATTAGTGGTCTCGGATCTTGAGAAGATAAGTTTAACCCATATATATTTTCCTTCAAGGTTCTGCATTAAGCAGTCAAACGAAGCTGTTCTTCCGGGAAGAAGATTCTTCTTTAAATACTCGGGATCGGTTCTTTCCATGAAAAGCGCCTGATCGTCGGGCCAGATCATGTTAACGATCATGAATCTCCACTCTGAGTATTTAACGGATGAGTGAACCGTTTCATCAGATATTTCGGTAATGCTCAGACTGCTTGTCGTATCTTTGACAAGATCGATATACATTGAGAAAAGATATGTATTCTGAATGGTCGTTACTTTCTCGCTCGTGAAGAAATCCTTCATGTATTCACTGTTATCAAGCTCATCAAGAACGATCATATAATTGATATCGTTGATGGGATAAATGGTCATCTGAATAGCATGAGGTGTTCCGTCATCTTCAACGATCTTCAGTCTTCTGCTGTATTTGCCGGAAAACTTTCCGAACGTGGGAATGAAAACCTGATAATCCTCGGTGATCTTATCCATGGTTTCATTAAAATGGAACCATAATTTTTCAATCAGGTTCGTATAACTTCCCGAATCTTCTATGAAGCTTTCAAACATTCCTTTTCTGAAGATCGATTTGAAAGTATCGGCCTTGGAATCAACAATCAATACGGCATCAACATTATTCTTGATAAATTCCGCAACGTTTTCCATTGTAAATTTTTCCATATTAACATCCATGTTATTCCCCTCCGTAGAATAATATTATACCACATATTATTTTTTCGGCAAAAAATGGCATAATCATAACATCTTTCTTTAAAAAAGACTCAATAATTTGCAGTTTTCTATTCCGTCACTCCAGAAATCTTCAAGATTTTTCTTCTTCACCTGACAGATGATAGCCGAATTCATGGCGCCGTGTCCGACGATCAGGACATCTTTCCCCTCTTTTAATTCAGGATAAACCTTTTCTTCAAGAAATTCTCCGGTTCTTTTAAATAGTTCTTCCATGCTTTCTCCGTCTTTTACGGGTGCAACATATTCGGCCGGATGTTCAAAAAAGAGATTTAAAGGATACTCGGCATTCTCAAAATAATCCTTCGATCCTTCGTAAACTCCGAATCCCATTTCCTCAAGTCTGTCATCTGTGACCGCAGGAACATTCCTTCCCTTAAGCAGTATTTCCGCAGTTTCCTTTGCTCGTATCAAAGGTGAGCAGAAGCATATGTCAAAATGAACATCCGCATATTCTTTGGCTGCTCTGCGGGCCATTTCGCGCCCTTCTTCGTTTAACGGTATATCTGTTTTGCCCTGCAGTCTGTTTTCGTCATTCCAGTCGGTTCTGCCGTGACGCATTATATAAAGCATTGTCTTTGTTTCCTTTGTTTTTGCTTATTAAACAAACATCCGCCGTGAAATCCGGCGGATGTTAAAAATTTTATTATTTAAATTTATCTGTATTTTTTGTCCGGGTTTTTAATGTAATAATCATTTTTGTTCTTGTACATTTTTTCATCAGCGAGACGCATCGCCATGCGGATATCATCTCCGGGATTTACCATATGCATTCCAATTGAAAGGCTCACATCATCAGCGGTCTGCGATCTTTCGATCAGTGCGTTGGTTTTCTCTTCAACTTCAGCTTCACTCATTCCCGAAGTCAGGATCATGAATTCATCACCGCCCGCACGATAAATATTGCAGTTAGGGAATGTCGCACGAAGAAGATTGGTTGCATTTTTCAAAAGCTCGTCTCCGGCGTCATGACCTTTCTCGTCGTTTATTCTCTTAAGCCAGTTTACATCGGCAAAAACTACCGCATAAGAATACGAAACGTCACCGTTTCCGGAAGCGATCGCATCAACATCATTGTTCATGGTGTTTCTGTTCATAACACCTGTCAGAATATCCATGGAACTGATCTTTTCGAGTTTCTGAACCAGTTTGTAATTTGATATCTCAGATGCGATAAAGAAAGTCGTAAGTTCAAGTGTTTCTTTTATTTTAACGGTATTCTCGGCATCATAATTCAGTGCCCAGATATAACCTAACGTTTCGCCGTTATAGTTAAGAGGGAACAGCACAACATTTTCGACACCCGCATCAGTTAACGATCTGTGCCAGGAAGGATTAACTCCTTTAAGCCAGTCCATGTCCTGTTTGTCCTTGATGATAACGCATGTACTGTCACCGATGGTTTCAAGCCACGTTTCAGTAACTTTATAAAAATCGTCGTTAATAAAATAATTCACCGGAAGTCTGTCGGAGCCGGGTTTGATCGCTTCGGCAAAAGAAGAACATTTTCTCTCTGCGGCATCGGTAAGTAAAATACAGCAGTGATCGGAATTACAGATGTTTCTGATATCTCCGACAACTTCGTTGAATTTGCTCTCTATGGTTCCTGAACCTCTAAGCTTTATACAGGTCTGGATAACTGCCGAAGATGTATCGGCCGAAAGGCTTGCCTGCTGTTCGGAATCGGCAGCCACGGTTACATCATACGAATACATGCAGTATCCGATTTTTTCGTTATCCGATTCAAGCGGCAGTAAGAACATGTTAAGCCAGAGTCCCATCCGAGGAAGAGGAACGTATGTGTGAAGCGGCTGTCCTAAAAAAGCACTTCTGAAACAGAAGTCTTCAAAGTTCTTATCCTTGGGGAAATATTCTTCATAAGGCGAATCGGGAACAAAGGGATGATGAAGCGTATTGAGCATATCATCATAGTGAGCCTTATTGCCCTCTACAATGCGGATATTTCCGTATTGTGAATCCGTTATCTTTTCAACGGACATGATACATGTTTTATTCTTCTGAGCTGCAAGTATCTCTTTAAAATTCATTAATATTCCCCTTGGCACTTTTCTCTTTTTTGATTATAAATCAACGTATAATATATCGTCAAACCAAAAGGGATATTTTATATTCACGCTTAAAATATTAAATCATTCTGGAATCTCGACAGATGTTCAAAAGGCAGGATCTGTCGTCCCCTGAACAATCCGCATCCGTCATTTATAAGCTGGTTATTGTACGCTTTGAACATATTAACGTTTATTATCGACAGATCCAGTTCCTGAAGCATGATCAGTCTGTCATACGCCTCATCAAAATATCTGCATTCTCCTTTTTGAATTATATCTCTTCGGGTTCTGTTAACTTCCTGGCTTTTCTCGTAACCGAAATGGTTCGCATCTCCTATCTCGGCGTAATCATCCATATCCTTCGTTCTTAACTGAAGTTCCGTATAGCACCTTGTAAGATTATCGTAAAAAGTGATGTGAAGCGAACGGTAACCCGAAAGCCTCGGAGTCTGAACATAGTCCCTGTAATAAGGTCTGTTATTATCGTTTAATCCCCCGTGATATTCATCGCCCGTTTCCTCGGAGAGTCTCGGTGAGAAGCCTTTTTCTTCCAGAAAATCCGGCATTATATTGGCAATTTCGTACAGATATTTAAGTTCCTGTTCCTCCTGACTTTCATCAGGCGAAACATGGCATTGCGGAAGGGAAATAACTATACGGTATGCTATAAGATCCCTGAAACAGTTAAGACTGTTTTTTATCTCTCCTTCGCTCGGGTACCTGCCGTTAGCTTTATAGTAGTCATAGATGTACTCTAAAATATATCCGTTGAATTTTTCTTCGGAACGGATAAGCGATTTTATCCTGCCCTTAAAAGTAAATGCCAGAAAAGGATATTTCTGTGTCATAAACAGATAAAAATCTTTAATCCTCTGCGACTGAGAAGAAAGGAAATCCGTATGCTCAAGAAGTTCGATTATCTGCATGAGAAAATTACTGTGAGCAAGATCTATGGGGTTATGATTTTTAATAGCCTCTTCCTTAAGATCCGCTGAATATTTGATCAATATTTTAAGCACTGTATCACCCGAATACAGATAGTCATTTAAAGTGATCATTTTTAGTCTCCAAAAATATATATTTGCGACAAATGCCGCAGAAAAAATACAGTTTAACAGGTTATCATAAGATGTTCGTTGGCAATGTCATTAAACACCTCACATTTCGTATCGCTTAAGTCATAGACATGAACGATATCCGCAAGCATTTCATTCTCGGTAAATTTAGAAACCATATCCGCAAATGCTTCCAGTTTCTCAGGATGAAAATGAATTGTTTTTTCATTGTGGAAAACTGCCGTATAAAGAATCCTTGCTTCAACAAGATCCTGGAAAATATGGCTTCCGTAAGACAGCTCGGGGTTATAGCCTGCCTTGGATTCTTCCGTTTCACATATTATCTCATAAGCGCTTATATCCGAAAAAGCAGTAGGCACTCCGAGTTCGGGAGAAGTGGTTCCGACACGTCCCGGAACAATTAACATCATATGCTTATTCTCATCACGATAATGCCAGTTGATCTTTCCTATCAGTTTTGCCACAAGGTCTTTCTCTTTGTAGGGCATATTGTAATATTTTACGGGGTCAACATATACGATGTGATCAAGACTTGTCGTCTTGCACATTCCCATTGACGAACCCTTACTCTCAAGCAGTATTCTCTCTTCCTTAACATCAGGCGGAATGACCGTTCCCGAAGCACCTTTCTGTACCTGCAGCGGTCTGCACTGAAGAAGGTCAACCGAATACTCTCCGTTCTCAGAAATGTTGATGGTAAACTCCGTATCAACGGGATATTCATACTCTTCTTCGATGCAGTGAAGCATTCTCTTCATCTGCTCCATGAGTGTTTTATTTTCAACAAGACCTTTACATGATATGAACTGAACCTTTCGATTCTGTCCCATCTCACGAAGTCTCGATTCGGCCTCGTAATCATGTTCTAAAAGTATCTTATCCAGATACATGGGAATATCGGGTTTCAAGTCATCAAGAGACATACGTTTTAAAGTCTTCTCGGACATATTGATAACTTCGGCCTTGCCCTGCGAAAACTTGTGTTTGTCAGCCGATGACGAATAGGATGTCCGCTCCGGCATATCAAGGTTCACGATCCTCGGATATGAGCCTTCCGTTCTGTCTACCGCGGATGTTCCGAGTCCCATGACAAGACGGAGCATTCCGGCATTCGGATCCGAATCTTTCATAACCCTGTAAGGACTGAAGGAATATCCGACTCCAGCAGCGCACGGCATATAATTTGCTCCGTAATAAGAGCCCGATACACGCTGTATTAAAAGAGCCATCTGCTCGTCTCTTTTATCAAGGCCTCTTCTTTTACGGTAATCAAGTGCGGACAGGCTCATCGAGCTTGCATATACGACTTTTATCGCATGTTCGAACTCTTCAATCCTCTCCTCGATGCTTCCTCTGTTGGCGCAGAAAACGGACTCATATTTTCCGGCGAATGCATTGCCGAAACCATCCTCCAAAATACTGCTTGAACGAATGATGTAAGGATCCTGTCCGTAGTACTCAATGATCCTTATAAACTGACTTCGCATCGAATCGGAGAATACTCCTCCCATGATCTTCTCGGCAAACTCGTCAGCAAGCGTAAAATAGCCTTCCTCTGTTCTCTGTTTTATCCTCGTATCCCAGAGATTGTTGTCGACGATATATGTGTAGTAAACGTCAGAACCCACATAGAAAGAATCATGAGGCTCAAGGACTTCACTTATATCCTCTTCCTTGTTTCTTATTATCGCTCTTGCCAGAAGCATTCCGCAGGCTTTACCGCCGATCATTCCCGTTCCAACCATGTGGTCTCTGACCGCGAAATAATCTTCGGGAGTAAAATGTTCCTTGACCATTTTTCGCATCTTTTCATCACGGGTCATCATGATGTTGCACATTCTCGAGCAGTCTTCGGAAATATCCATTCCGTTATCTTTTAAGATCTTAACACTGTTAAAAAATCTGTCCCAGGAATCCGAATACTGTTCTTCGGCAGAACGCTGTGCATTGCCGAGAGTCTGATAAAAACGGCTTGAGATAACACCGTCAAGGATCGGTCTGAAATGACCGTTTTCGGGATTATACGTATGGGGTAAAAACATTGTATCCGAGTTTCTCTCCCACACCTTCTCGGGACGAACGTAAATGTTCTTTTTATCCGAGTAAACATCAAAGAAAAGCTGTGTCGTATTAAGTATCTTGTTGATCGCCTGAACGGAATGTTTGCCTCTGATTATCGGGAAAAATGCAACCGTATCAAGTATAAAGAGAAACGGACACGTAACCCTGAAAAAGTTACCCATCATTAGATCCGTGGCCCAGGCCGTCTGAAGTTCTGAAAGACAGTCAAACACATAGAAAGCATCCCTGCCTTCTTTCTCGATAACATTATGAATGTCTACCGTAAAATTCTCGAATCTGTGCGAAAGGGGAACATGCACGGTCTTAACTTCTTCGCATGGTTCAATAAGCCTTTCATGACTTGCAAATCTGAAATATATGATATTTCTTTTATCCTCTATTGCCTGTCTTACATACGGTTCCATGAAAAGGCGGAACTCGCTTAAATCCGATACACGCCATACGACATTGTCTCCGAGTCTTATGTGATCGAGTGCCTCATCCATTTCAGGTATTCCGCTTTTAACTTTGTCAAATGCTGCCATTTTCTTACCCCCGTTATAATACAAAAAGGCGCTTCATCCTTATAAGATGAAACGCCTTTGTTTCTTAAATATTTACATTCATATCGTAGCACTAAAATGTCCGAAAATCAACATCCGTGCTCTTTATTTTCTTACAGTCCTTTAGTCTTTTATTCGCCGACTTTAATCTTTTCGTCTCTTATAAGATCAAGAAAAACATCTGCGATCTTCGGATCGAACTGTTTTCCCTTATTCTTTTCGATCTCTTCGAGAATATCTTCTTTGGTAAGTTTCTTTCTGTATACTCTGTTCGAATTCATGGCATCAAATGAATCCGCAACGCATATCATTCCGGCATATACATAATAACATATTTTGTTTTTTCTTTGTCCATTTTTATTATCGGATGATTCATTTTATTTATTCCGCCTTTTTTTAATTTTTTCCCGTCGGGCACTTTTTTCTCAGGTCCGCCAAACCCTTTGTCCAAGCCTTGTCCAGCAATTTTAGAATATAGACCTGCGACGGAAAATATGATAAAATAAATTCGGTTTCAGAGAGTATCTCGCTACTTTCCAAACCCTAAATTTTACCTTGCATACGGACTGAAAATTTATAGTAAAAGGGGAAAAAGTCTTTGGAAGAATTTAGGAAGAAAAATGAGTTAAAGCGACGTGTTCTTGTCGTGGATGACGAAATCATCAATCGTGAAATATTAAGAAACATTATTTCTCAAGACTATGAAGTTTATACAGCTGAAGACGGCGAACAGGCACTGGCGATGTTAAGCAATTCACATATGAATTTTTCGTTATGCCTGCTTGATCTTCTTATGCCTAAAATGGATGGTTTTGAACTTCTTGAGCGTCTTAAGGAAAATGAAAAGCTCCGCAGGATTCCGGTCATAGTTCTTACTTCGGAAAAGGATGCCGAAGTAAAAGCCATCCGTATGGGTGCGGCGGATTTTATCACCAAGCCGTACATTCCGGAAGTGGTTATCGCGCGTGTAGAGAGGATCATTGAATTATCTGAAGGTCAGAGAATAATCAGTTCAACCGAAAGAGATCATCTTACAAATCTTTACACAAAAGATTTCTTCTTCACTTACATACGCCAGATCGAAGAATATCAGTCGGAAACAGCCATCGATGCCGTTGTGCTCAATGTCGACCACTTTAATCTTATCAACGAATGCTACGGCAGAAAAACCGGAGAAGAAGTATTAAGAAACACCGCAAGACTTATTCCGGAAGTTTTCAATGATGCGATCGAGATCGTATGCCGTGCGGAAGACAGTGTTTTTTACATCTACTGCAAACATCATGATAATTACGAAGAACTCTCGGCGAAACTTCAGGACCTGCTTTCAAAACAGGAGAACAGTCCCAAAGTCCGTGTGAGTCTCGGCGTATATCAGAATGTCGAAACCTCGGTTGATGTGGAAACAAGATACGACAGAGCCAGAACCGCATCCAAGCAGGTCGAAGGCGATTATACAAATCAGATATATTATTACAATGACGAACTTCATAAAAAATCAATCTATGAAGAACGCCTCATAGGTGATTTTGACGAATCGATAGCCAATAAATATTTTAAGGTATTCTATCAGCCCAAATACGATATAAGCGGCAATGAACCGAGACTTTGCAGTGCCGAAGCACTCATCAGATGGAATCATCCCGAGCTCGGAATGATAAGTCCCGGCGAATTCGTTCCTTTGTTTGAAAGAAACGGTCTTATTCAGAAACTTGACAGATTCGTCTGGGAAGAAGCTGCCGCACAGATAAAAACATGGAAAGAAACATACGGGAAAAGCATTCCCGTTTCGGTCAACGTATCAAGGATCGATATCTACGATCTGAAACTTGAAGAGCGCTTGCAGTCACTGCTTGGCAATAACGGATTAACCGCCAACGAACTGCTCCTTGAAATTACGGAATCGGCTTATGCGGATGACGCAAAGCGCCTTGTAGAAATGGTAAATAACTTAAGGGAAAGAGGTTTCAGGATCGAAATGGATGATTTTGGTTCAGGCTATTCATCTCTTAATATGCTTGCCTCGATTCCTGTAGACATTCTGAAACTTGATATGAAATTTGTCCAGAACATGTTAAAAGACGAAAAGAGTCTTAAACTGGTCAAACTGATCATGGATATTGCAGGATTCCTCAATATTCCGGTTGTAGCGGAAGGCGTTGAGGAAGAGAATCAGATAAAACTCTTAAAAGAAATGGGATGCAGAATCATTCAGGGATATTATTTCTCAAAACCTGTACCTCCGGAAGAGTTCGTAAAATTCATCGAACGTGAAACAGAAAGGGGAAACTGATGATCACTGTTGAGAAATTAAATGAATTCGGCGCCGATACAAAAGACGGAATATCCAGATGTATGGGTATGGAAAGCCTTTATTTAAAACTTGTCGGAATGGCACCCGATGAAAAAAACTTTGACCTGCTCAAAGAATCGATCGAAGAGAATGATCTTGACAGGGCTTTTGAAGCCGCACATGCCCTGAAAGGCGTTATGGCCAATCTCTCACTTACCCCTGTCAGTGAAAAGGTAAGTGAGATAACTGAACTTTTAAGAGGAAGAACCGAAACAGACTACGGTCCTCTTTTAAACGAAATACTGGATCTGCGTGAAAAACTCAAAGAACTTTGTGCGGATTGAATCCTTAATGTTTTCACTGCAAAATTCTTTTTATGAAAGGATTTTGTGAAGAGTTTTCATTATCTCCACTACGTCGTAAGGCTTGGCAAGATATCCGCTCATTCCTGACTCGAGGGCATTTTTTCTGTCCTCGTCAAAAGCATTTGCCGTTACCGCAACAATAGGTATCTGTGCTTTCTTAATGTCTTCAAGCTTTCGGATCTCTTTAGCGGATTCATATCCGTCCATAACCGGCATCTGTATATCCATTAGAATAACGTCAAAATATCCGGCAGGAGATTCTTTCACTTTATCAAGTGCCTCCTGACCGTTAACCGCATTAACTGTCTCGAATCCCGCTTCGTCAAGAATTGCGTTTGCTATAACGCGATTCATTTCATTGTCTTCCGCAAGAAGAACTCTCTTGCCCTTAAAGTTGACCGCTATGCTGTCTTCGGAAGTTTCCTTCTTTTCTTCTCTGAAAGGTTTTGCCAGAATATTGCGAAGCTCGGACATAAACAACGGCTTCGAACAGAAAGCGGTAACTCCCGCTTCTTTTGCTTCTTCCTCGATTTCCGACCAGTCATACGCGGTAAGAATGATGATCGGAGTAGTGTCTCCTATTGCTTTTCTGATCTGTCTTGCCGTCTCTATGCCGTTCTGATCCGGCATGATCCAGTCTATAATGTATACCTTAAAAGGATCGGCCTGTTCGAATGCTTCTCTGGCACGTATAACCGCTTCTTTGCCGTAGTTCGTCCAGTCGGGGCGCATACCGATCTCACGAAGCATGGCACTGACAGAAAGGCATGAATTCATATCATCATCTGCCACAAGAGCCCTTAATCCCTGAAGCTCCTCAACCTTCTCAAATTTAGCGGATCTGTCACTGATCCTGCAGGGAAGATTAACAATGAATTCACTTCCTTTACCTTCTTCGGAATGAACCTCAATGTTTCCTCCCATGATATCTACGATATTCTTCGTAATGGCCATTCCGAGACCCGTGCCCTGAATGCCGCTCACGGTGCTTGTTCTCTCACGGGCAAAAGCTTCGAAGATGGATGACTGGAATTCTTCACTCATTCCTATGCCGTTATCTTTTACCCTGAATTCAAAATTCGCCCAGTCAGGTTTCTCCGATGTTTTTTCTATAACACGGAAATTAACTGTTCCGCCGCTCGGTGTAAATTTGATCGCATTGGATAAAATGTTAAGCAGTATCTGATTAAGGCGAAGTTTATCGGTTACAATATCCTCATGTTCAACATCCAGAGTGTCAATGTATAACTCAAGCTGCTTGGCCGAAATATCGGACTGAATGATCGTTCTCAGATCATGAATGATATCGGGAAGATGCGTATCCACGGCATCGATATTGACTTTCCCGCTTTCAATGCGGCTCATATCAAGCACATCATTGATAAGAGCAAGCAGATGCTGACTCGAAACGGTTATTTTGCTCAGATAATCCTGCACCTGATCCTTATTATCAAGGTGAGATGCAGCCAGGGCCGTAAATCCCACTATCGCATTCATGGGAGTACGGATATCATGTGACATGTTGTTTAAGAAAGCTGTTTTGGCACGATTGGCATTTTCGGCTGCTACCAGTGCATTGGATAAAGCTTCCTGGCTTTGCGCAAGTTCTATGTTCTTTTGTTCCAGTTCACGACGTGCAAGTTCCTTTTCCTTTGCTTCTTTTTTATTCCTGTTACCATTACGTACAACTATTACAAGCACAAGAATAATCACCGCAAGAAGAGCAGATCCGAATATTGCCATGTTATCCCTTATTACATCAAGAAAACTGTATGAATAAAGCCCGCCTGTATATCGGAAAGCAAGGTTTTGAGCATAATCGCTTCCGAGAATATTGATACCTCTGTTAAGCAGTTTGAGCAGACCTTCATTACCGATCTTTACACCAAAACATCTGTCATCGGCATTTGAAGTCTGATAAAGTGAAAGCCCTCTGTACTTTCTGTTTTTGAGGATGTCGCTGGCACGCAGACCGTTCAGTGTCGTACATGTAACATCTCCTGAGAGAACAGCTTTTAAGCAATCGTCTATCGAGGAATAGAAAGTTATTTCCGCATCAGGATAATAAGTCTTTACAAAGTAATACTGCATCCTGTTGTTTTCATTAAGTGCAAAATGTTTTATGGTATTTTCGCTGTAGATTCCTTTGTAAACTATTTCCGTGGGTGCGGAAGCAACGGGATTCGACTGATATATTCCGTTTTCCTCGGAATAATAGAGACCGCCGCCAACAGGAAAAGCAACATCTATCACTCCTTCTCCCACGTCCGCAATCATTTCATCATAACTCTTGTATGGTTTGTAGGAGATTGATATGTCGGTCATACCGAGAGCGCTGAACATTTCAGGAATAATATCCGTAACAAAACCGGTTGCATTGCCGGATTTGTCAGTATCGCAATAAGGAAGATAGTTTTCCAGATAACCGACATGGATTTCATCATGCGTTTCCATCCATTCGCGCTCAGCTTCCGAAAAAGCCTTGGCTGTAAAGCTGACGGAATAATATTTTACGGATAAAGAATTTAAATAGTTTGGTTCGTCGGCCGCAAGAAGTGCCTGTGCGGTATTAAGTTCTTCAAGCAAATCCGGTCTGTTCTTATTGACGCAAAGATAATACTCCGACGCACCGAAAGCACAGAGAACCTCACCGTGTTCCCTTCCGTAGGCACCATCACTCTCTGCGACTAAAATATCATACTGATTTGAATCAAATGCCGAAAACAAAGATTCATGATCGGGATATTTGATAACATCCGCAGACACGTTATGATCGGATAAGTATTTATCGAGAACGCTGACCATCGCACTGTCGAGGACACCGATCTTCTTGCCGTTCATTGTTGAAGGGTTGGCGGAGATATCCGCAGCGGCATCGTGTTTTACAAGATAGTAGGACTCACTTCCCATAATGGCTTCGGGATAGCTCATCAAAGATGCTCTTTCCTCTCTCCACGCAAGTCCCGCAAGTAAATCTATTTCGCCGTCCACGAGCATTTGGTAGAGATCACCAAAACCGCCATAGACATATTCATATTCCCAGCCTGTATATTCGGAAAGTTTGCGATAGTACTCGTAGGCATAACCCCTTTTAACAGCACCTTCTTCAGCACCCTCTTCGAACACTTCATTTTCGTAATAACCTACACGAACCTTTTTTGATTCAGGCTCTTCGGCGTTCACTTTTGCCGGAAATAATACAGATAAAAAAGCCGTTGAAACAATTAACCAGATCATGGTCATTGCAACCGCTCTTACAAGTCCCGAATTCTTAGTTTTAATCCCCCTGGATCGAATCATATCTTTCCTCCAAAAATCTGTGATCACAGACTTTCAATATATGAATCCGCATACACTATTTAATTATATAATTCATAGAATTATATGTCCATAAAATAACACATATGATTTGAATTATATGTGTAAGCAAGCATAATTCTGTTGTATGGCAGGGAGGATCTGATGTATAATATTTGACGTAAAAGGAATTCTTTTTAGTGAATGGAGAATGAAATGGTTAGAAAAACAGTTCTTATTATCGACGATTCTGAAATCGACAGATTAATGCTTGAAAACATCCTTCTTATGGATTACTCAGTCGAAACCGCAGAGAACGGTTTCAAGGGTATGGAAAAAGTATTACACGGAGATTGTAAAATAGACTGTATCCTTCTGGATCTTCATATGCCGATCATGGACGGCTTCGATGTTCTGGAACTGTTAAAAGACTGCAATATAAAGGATATTCCCGTCATAATCATTTCATCTGAAAGCACGTCGGAAAACCTTTTCAAAACATTTTCTTTTAACGCTGTAGATTTTATCTGCAAGCCCTACGATCCTCAGACGATCAAAGAACGCGTAGAGCTTGCAATAAAGAATAAAAAGCAGAGATAGTGTTATATCTTAGTCATATTCAAAGATGCACTGAATTGCATCTGAAACATTCATAATATCTTCATAGTATAAGAAATCTTCCCTTCTGCAGTTTCTTGCATTGGGGTCTATTGCTTTTATCTGTTCACATATAACAGTTCCTACTGTTTTTCCTTTTCCCTTTACGACTATGTGTACCGGTCCGTCAGGAATATCTTTAAAAACGGGACAAACGTGAAAAAACCCCGTAGCTTTTATAAAAGAATTTTTGCTGACTATCACAAATTTCTGTTGTCTGTAACCTTCAATTTTGATTATGTCTCCCTGTTTGAAATCAATCACAATAATTCTCTCCCTTTAGGCTCACCCCAGTCAAAATCAGCAACGGATATTTTACCGTTATATTCCAATAGCCTTTGTTCAAAGCTTTTATGTGCAAATTGTTTTCTAAGCACTATCGCATCATTTTCTATTTCAATATTTAAAACATCCGATACTTTTAAATCCATTCTTTCCAGTATATCTTTAGGTATTCTGATGCCCTGGCTGTTCCCCCAGGCTCTGATTGCAACACTATCCATGATTTCTCCTCCTATATGTATATACAATTATACAGTATAATTATTATTATAACAATCCTAAATCAAAAACCGCGCGTCACACTTTATGTAACACGCGGTTTAATACATTACAGATATTTATCCAAGTGCATCTATAATCGCCATTTA
>CACZOG010000246.1 GCA_902782715.1 uncultured Lachnospiraceae bacterium
CCGGAGTTGACGCTAATGCCTGTTTGGCTACACTGATATCTTTACCCATGGATGAAATCTGCAGTTTATCTGAAAAGTTAGAAACGGTCTTGTTTGTAGCTTTCACCGTATTCTTTGACGGATACAGCTGCTGCATCTGAATATAAGATTCAATCCGCATCACTGATAACCTCCTTTCCGTTTTTTTTAACTTCTGTAATCTTTATCGACTTAAAAAATATTTTCTTAACATCATTTTTCAATTTTGTTAAATTTGTGGACATGTATCGGACACCGGGCCTATATTTAGTGCATTTTACACAAATGATGGACAAATCTTGATGTAAGGCCCTAAAATACGCGTTTGCAAGCAAAAAACCTCTTTACCGGTTTGTACGATAAAGAGGTTTAAAAAGCCTTTGATTATTTTAAAAAAATTTTTATTTATGCCCAGGGATCTGCAGCAGCCGGAGTTCTGATATCCGAAAGTGCGAGGTTCTCTACCATGAACCACTGGTTCGTGCTGGGTTTGAGTCTGCATTTGATCTGTCTGGGTGAATCCGCGCCCGAAGAATCCATGTGAAGCGTAGCCCAGCCTGCTTCGGGATAGCTGTAAGGATTGTCATATACGGTGATCTTAAGCGGCTCGTTCGGAATGTAGTTGTTCTGAGGAGATGAACCTTCGAAGAACGAACGGACCACATATTCCTTACCTGCAAGTCTGTCTCTTAAGAACTGAGTCTGATAAGGATTCATGGGTTCCGGTCCCTTAAGGAAGTTAAGCATCTCAATTGTTGCATTAACATCGTCGCCGTAATTAAGAAGCACGAGCATGGTAAGCGCACATGTCTTAAAAGGCGTGGACAGATCCGACTCGGGAAGCGCTTTAAGATCCTCAACGCTTCTGGGGATCGTAGTAAAAGTAAAAGTTTCTCTCTTGGGTGAAGAGCCTCCCGCATTGCCTGCAGGTGCACTTCCTGCCGATGATTTCAACGAATCAAATAATCCCATAAAATTCCCTCCAATACAATTTATGATAAAATTATTTTAACATTTTCATATCTTTATCTCAAATGATTTCTATTGTCCCTTTTTATTCAAGTCCCGGAAATTCGATGCCGATCAGAGTCAGTCCGCAGGCCTCCGCCGTAGGTCCCGCAAGAGTTCTGTCGGTTCCTTCAAGCACCTCTTTTATGTGGGAAGGCTCTCTCTTTCCCATTCCGACTTCCATTAAACTTCCTGCGATTATCCTTACCATGTTGTATAAAAAGCCGGCGCCGGTAACGCGAATGACTATATCTTCGTCATCATGGAAGACACTCGCCGAATAAAGCGTTCTGACTGTTGTTTCAGCCTGCGTTCTTACGCAGCAGAAACTCTTGAAATCATGTTCTCCGACAAGATAACCCGCTGCCTCATCCATCTTTTCGACATTAAGATCGACCGGGCACCTGTAAGCGGTCCTTCTTTTAAGCGGATCGTTAACCCTTGATACGTAGATCCTGTACTCGTAGGTTTTAATGCTGTCGCAGTGTCTCGGATGAAAATCGGATGCAACTTCTTTGGATTCGACAACCGATACATCCTCGGGAAGATATGTATTTATCGCATACATAAACTTCTCTGCGGGAATTGATGATTCGGTATCGAAGACCGCTACGTTTCCGAGTCCGTGAACGCCCGAATCGGTCCTGCTCGCACCGATCACTTCAACATCTTCGCCCGTCAGTTCTTTTATTGCTTTGTTTAACTCGCCTTCGACGCTTCTCTCCTCGGGCTGAACCTGCCAGCCGTGAAAATCCGTTCCGTCATATGCGACTCTAAGAAAGATTCTTCTCATATATTCGTCAGATAAAACTGTTTGTATCTTTTATACTATTTGCTCAGAAACTGGAAAAAGGCCAGACGTGCGGATAAAATTCCCACGGCAACCATCGCTGCGATGTAAAGTGCAAGTATCACGTAAGAAACTATATCTCCCGCCTTATACTTAAGCGGCTTCATCTTGGTTCTGCCTTCGCCTCCGTGATAGCATCTCGCTTCCATGGCAAGCGCAAGATCGGATGCTCTTCTGAATGCCGAGATAAAAAGGGGAACGATAAGCGGGATCAGGCTTTTTACCCTGTCCATAAATTTTTTGGAATCGAATTTAGCGCCTCTTGCTGTCTGCGCTTTCATTATCTTATCCGCCTCTTCCATAAGGATCGGGATAAATCTAAGTGCAATGGACATCATCATCGCCATCTCGTGAACCGGCACTTTGATAAGTTTAAGCGGTCTGAAGAGTTTCTCGATGCCATCCGTTAGGCGGTTCGGAGTTGTAGTTAAAGTCATGATCGATGCGGAAACGATAAGGAGCGTGAGCCTTATGATCATAAAGACCGCACCTTTAATTCCTTCTCGCGATATATGGAAAATACCGAACTCGAAAATGTACTCGCCCGGTGTAAAGAATATGTTAAAAACAACGGTGAAGAGCATGATAAAAAGAACCGCTTTCAATCCTTTTAACATGTACCACACCGGAACTTTGGTTAAAATGATCACGGTAATAAGAAAAACCGCCGCAATCGCGTAACAGTATATGTTGTTGAAAATAAACAGGGAAATCATATACAAAAGCGTTCCGACGAGTTTTACTCTCGGATCGAGCTTATGTATCGGCGAATCTGCCTGATAGTATTGTCCCAAAGTTACATCTTTTAACATTTATCTTCTTAATCCTGAAATAAAGGCTCTATCTGAGCACTCTTATAATCTCTTTTACGGCTTCTTCGACCGTGATCGCATCCGTTTTGACCGGAAGTCCTTTTTCACGAAGCTTGCTCATCGCAACGGATACCTGCGGTACGCTTAAGCCCAGTTCTTTTAACTCCTCGTGATGTTTGAAAACTTCTCTGGGCGTATTGTCAAAAACAATGCTTCCCTTATCCATGACCAGAACTCTGTCTGCGTATTCGGCAACATCTTCCATGCTGTGGGAGACGAGTATGATGGTCATTCCCTGCTCTTTCTGAAGTTTTAAGATGAGTCCGAGAATATCGTTCCTTCCCGCAGGATCAAGTCCTGCAGTCGGTTCATCGAGGATCAGGATCTTGGGTTTCATTGCCAGGACGCCTGCGATTGCGACTCTTCTTTTCTGACCTCCGGAAAGATCGAACGGAGACTGATAAAAGACTTCGTCCTCAAGTCCTATCATTTTAAGTGCTTCGTATGCTCTGAGTTCGGTTTCCTTATCGTCGACTCCCAGATTTTTCGGGCCGAAACAGACATCCTTGAATACCGTTTCCTCGAAAAGCTGATGCTCCGGATACTGGAATACGATCCCGAGTTTGGAACGAAGGGTTCTTTTGTCAAAATCTTTAGCATAGATATCTTCACCGTCGAGATATACGGTTCCCGATGCGGGTTTGATAAGTCCTGCCAAAAGTTGTAAGAACGTGGTCTTTCCCGAACCCGTATGTCCGATAAGTCCTATGAACTGCCCGTCATCGATCTTGACGGAAACGTCGTTTAACGCAGTTTTTTGTAAAGTTGTTTTGGAACCGTACACGTATGTAAGGTGGTCCGTGATTATCGGCATTTTAAATCCTCTTTTATAATGCGGGTCTTATCTGCTTAATGCATCCGCAAGTTCTTTTACGGTAAGCACGCAGTCGGGAAGTCTTAATCCCTGTTTCTTAAGTTCATATGCAAGTTTGGTGATCTGCGGAACTTCGAGTTTATACTCTTCCAGTTCTTCCACTCTCGAAAAGATCTCTCTCGGAGTGCCTTCCATCGCGATCTTTCCTTTATTCATTACAAAGATCTTGTCCGAATAGATCGTCTCTTCCATGTAATGCGTGATCAAAATGATCGTTATCTTCTCAACATCGTTTAATGCACGAAGTGCTCTGATGACTTCTTTTCGTCCGACGGGATCGAGCATGGCGGTGGGTTCATCCAGCACGATGCATTTAGGATGCATTGCCAGAACTCCTGCGATCGATACTCTCTGCTTCTGTCCGCCGGAGAGTTTGTTCGGAGAATCTTTCCTGTAATCGAGCATTCCGACGGTCTTTAACGATTCCTCGACTCTCTCGATTATCTCCTGCGTCGGCACACCCATGTTCTCGGGTCCGAATGCAACGTCTTCTTCAACAACCTGACCGATTATCTGGTTATCGGGATTCTGGAAAACCATTCCCGTAGCCATTCTTATATCAAGGATCTTTTCCTCGTCTTTTGTATCCATTCCGTCAACCCAGACAGTTCCTTCCGTCGGTAAAAGAATGGAATTTAAATGCTTGGCAAAAGTGGATTTTCCCGATCCGTTGGCACCGAGAATAGAGATGAAATCGCCTTCCTTAACATCAAGCGATACGCTGTCCACCGCTCTGTTGATTCCCTCGACGTTCCCATCTTCATCGCGCCTTATATATTCAAATGTAACTTTTTCTGCTTTGATGAATCTCAATTTGTTACCCTTGATAAACCGATTCTTTCGGACTTTATCTTTAAGCAGTCCGGTCCTTTTTTTCTTTTAATACAAACCTACCAGCTTACAGAGTCCTGCCAATGCAAGCAGGTGAAGCGGATAAAATACATAAAATACCCAGCCTATCTTCTTTCCTTTTCGGCCGTTGTAAAACTGCATTATATATATATTCGCGAATGTCGAAAATTCGAATGCGTTAAGACACGTAAGTGCCGCGAAAGCACCGAACATTTTACGGGCATTGGTATCGGGCACTTTTTCGCACAGATAGATCACGACACTGAAAAATATTATTGAGCCGGCTGCGAGCAGTATGGATGATAAGCTAAAATTCATGCCCGTTACGAAGTTGATCGTCTGTCCGAAAATGCTGATCAAAGCAGCGAATCTATGCCTTCCGACACCTATAAGATATATTACGACAATGCATAAAACTCCGCCGCTTGAATAATCCGTATTCAAAACTTCCGAAAGATAAAAGGCGGCTGTGCAGACAATCGCGGATAAAATATATTTCATCGATTCCTTCATGGCGAACTTTTTAAATAACCCGTCAATCGTGTGAATCGTTATAAGTCCTATCAGTAAAGTGAGAAAAACGTTCTGCCTGTCGGTATTGTAAAACTCATGATAAAGCATCATATCGAAAGGTACTTCGGATATGACTGCCAGAAGAAGCAGGCGAAGCGCATATATATAAATATTTCGTGTATATATCAGTCCTTCGACTATAAAAAAGCAGAAGATCGGAAATGCGAGTCTTCCTATAAGCCTTAAAAAAATATTGGCAACCGTTACGGAACCGTAAAGTAAGGTATCGACTTCAAGTCTTTTAAGGAGATTTTCGAAGATCGATAAAGAGAAATGGTCTGTTGCCATACAAAACAGGGCAATCATTTTCAGATTGCCCCTGTTTAATCCATATTCTGCTTTTGAATTTGATTGATTCATGTCTCTAATCGGAACCGCGTGTCCGCAGTTACCTTTCAGTTTAGCAAAGTTTATCCAATGAAGGAGGATCGTTGGAAACCTTCATTGCTTCTTCCTTGGTAACGTATCCACGACGTACAAGTGAAGCAAGGTCATCATTAAGAAGGTGCATACCCTGTGCACGACCACCCTGGATCGAAGAAGGAATCTGAATTGTCTTCTTCTCACGGATGAGGTTGCCGATAGCTGCGTTAGCAACCATGACTTCTGTTGCAACGTGACGTCCGTTTCCGTCTGCTGCGGGAAGAAGTGTCTGTGTGATGACACCACGGATAACGTTGGAGAACTGAGTTCTGATCTGATCCTGTCCTTCAAGAGGAGTAGCATCGATGATACGTTCTACAGTCTGTGCTGCAGATGTTGTATGAAGTGTTGAAAGAACGAGGTGTCCGGTTTCGGCAGCGGTAATGGCTGCGGAAATTGTTTCGAAGTCACGCATTTCACCTACGAGGATGATATCCGGGTCTTCACGAAGTGCGGAACGAAGAGCTGTAGCGAAGCTTGTTACGTCCTTTCCAACTTCTCTCTGGTGGATCATGGCTTTGTTATGAGGATATACGTATTCGATAGGATCCTCGATGGTCATGATATGTCTTGATGTGGTCTGGTTGATATAGTCTACCATTGAAGCAAGTGTTGTTGACTTACCTGAACCTGTAGGTCCTGTTACAAGAACGAGACCTCTGGGCATCTCTGCTAAATCTCTTACTACAGGAGGAAGACCAAGTTCCTCAAATGTAGGAATGTACTGATTCAAAAGACGAATACTTGCTGCAAGGTTGTTTCTCTGATGATAAATGTTTGCTCTGATACGGGTGCCGTCCCAAAGCATACATCCTACGTCGAGATCCTGTCCTCTTGAAACTTTCTCTACCTGCTCCTGATCAAGGAATGAGAATATCATGTTTCTGGATTCCTCAGCCGTAGGTGAAGGCTCAAGTATCTCAAGTGCTCCGTATCTACGAATGGCAAGGTTTGTACCTACCGTGATGTGTATATCGGAACATTTATTCTGTTTCGCATATTCCACGAGCTCTTCAAAATTCATCTAAATTTTCCTCCCCTAAATAATTATTATGGTTTTTGATAAAAAAAACTCCCTATTCACGATTATACCTTATTTTATCGTGAATAGGAAGTCTGAAATACTAAAATTTTTATTAAACTAATTCGATGATAACCATCATTGCAGCGTCACCCTTACGAGGTCCGACTTTAATGATTCTTGTGTATCCACCCTTACGGTCTGCGTACTTGGGTGCGAGTTCATCGAAAACCTTTGCAACCATGTCGATCTTCTTTGTAGCGCGCTTCTTGCCTGCATTGTCTGAAGGAACGCTGACTACGGGCTGCAACACTTTGAGCATCTGACGACGAGCATGTAATCTTGCAGGGTTGTCCTTCTTGATCTCTTTCTCAACTTCGTCATAAACGGTAACTTTCTTGCCGTCTTTAACTTCTTTTACTCTCTTGCCGTCTTTGTCTTTACGAGCAACTTTAGCCTGAACCTTTACAAGTTCATAGTCGTCTTTTTCTTTAACGCCGAGAGCGATGATGCTTTCTGCGATCTTACGGATCTCTTTAGCCTTAGCTTCTGTTGTCTCAATCTTTCCGTAGTATAAAAGTGCTGTTACCTGGTTGCGAAGAAGTGCCTTTCTCTGGTCACTTGTTCTGCTTAATTTTCTGTACTTTGCCATTTTAAAATCTCCTTTTCTTAACCTGGAGTCCGCTTAGACGCCCTTGGTCTTACTCTATGCGAACATGCTCCATTTCAGAGTTACCTGCGTGCTTTTCAGTCTTACCGCAATTTATATCTTAATCTTCGCTGTCTCTTAAGTGAAGATCGAGATCTTTTAATTTCTGAAGAACCTCATCGAGGGACTTGCGTCCGAGGTTACGAACCTTCATCATTTCGTCGGGAGTCTTGCTTACAAGTTCTTCAACGGTATTGATGTTTGCTCTCTTCAAGCAGTTGAATGAACGAACTGACAATTCAAGTTCTTCGATGCTCATTTCAAGCACTTTTTCCTTGTTGTCTTCTTCTCTTTCAACCATAACTTCCGCATTCTTAGCGTTCTCAGAAAGATTTACGAACAACTTAAGATGCTCGGAAAGAACCTTTGCTGCAAGTGAAACTGCATCGTCGGGTCCCAATGTTCCGTTTGTGTAAACATCCAGTGTAAGTTTGTCGTAATCAGTCATCTGGCCGACACGGGTGTTTTCTACGGTTACGTTTACTCTTTCAACAGGAGTAAAGATGGAATCGATAGCAATTGTACCAATGGGTGTGGTTTCGTCTTTGTTCTTATCAGAACTTACGTATCCTCTTCCCTTGGTAATTGTAAGATCCATGTATAAACCGTTGTTCTTTCCGCTGATGGTCGCAATAACCTGCTCGGGGTTCATTACCTGAACATCATCACTGAAGTGAATGTCCTTTGCACGAACAACGCCTTCGCCGGAAAAATCGATATATGCTTTTTTGTCTTCATCGGTATCTGAGCTGTCTTTGATAGCAAGGCTCTTGATGTTCATGATGATCTCGGTAACATCTTCTTTTACACCCTTGATGGATGAAAATTCGTGCTGTACACCGTCGATCTTAACCTTGCTTACAGCTGCTCCGGGTAAAGAAGCAAGCATGATACGTCTAAGTGAATTGCCTAAAGTAATTCCGTAGCCTCTTTCCAAAGGCTCTACAACGAATCTACCGTACTTATTATCCTCTGAAATTTCAGCAACCTCTATGTTGGGGTTATCGAAGTCAAATGCTAACATTTAATACCCTCCTTATCATGCTATACTATTATTTCGAATACAA
>CACZOG010000247.1 GCA_902782715.1 uncultured Lachnospiraceae bacterium
AGCCATCAACGAAGGCTACAATCCGAATTACGGTGCAAGACCTCTTAAGAGATATGTTCAGAAGACGGTTGAAACACTGGCAGCCAAACTTATCTTAAGCGGAAACGTTAAAGAGGGCGATACGATCACAATCGATGTAAAAGACGGAAGTTTTACTGCAGAGTAAGAGATTTTAAACGAAAATAAGTGAAATAATAAGGAAAAGTCGGGTTCACGGTTTTGTGTTCCCGGCTTTTTTATGTCCATAAATGCTTAAATTTAGGGCTTTTGGGAATTTTTAATAATAATTTTGAAAACTTTATAATATGTGTTGACAAACAATATTATACGACGTATAGTATTATATGAAAACAAAAATAGCTATGATTTTTCAAAATATATACAGGAGGAAGAAAGGATGACTTATCAATTGACAGCGCCGCTGCTCGATGCATGTGTTCTCGGGATCGTAGCCCAGAATGATGCTTACGGGTACACGCTAACTCAAAAAGTCCAGGAAGTTGTGGATATTTCGGAATCAACTTTGTATCCGGTTTTGAGACGTCTTCAGAAGTCCGAGTACCTGACAACATACGATCAGCCTTTTGAAGGCCGAAACAGAAGATATTATTCAATAACGGATAAGGGCAGCGAACTTTTGAATCATTACAGAAGCGAATGGGTGATATATAAGGAGAATGTGGACAGACTGATAGGAGGAAATATCGATGAATAAGATTGAATTTATGGGCAGTCTGGAAAAACATTTAAAATATCTGCCCAAAGAAGACAGAGCGGATGCACTTAATTACTATTCGGAATACATAGATGATGCGAACTTCGCAGAGAACGAAGACATCAGTGCGAAACTTGGAAATCCCAAAGATATCGCGAAGAACATCATCAAGGAATGCACACAGAAACATATCGACAGCCATGATGAGAAAAAGACGGCAAAAGGCGGAGCAATGGTAGTATGGATGACAATCCTTCTTATATGCACGGCTCCGGTAACGCTTCCTTTGGCAGTAGCACTCGGAATCATTGTAATATGCCTGCTTTTCACGATATTCACAACATTATTTTCACTTGCACTGGCATTTGCACTTTGTGCGGTAATAGGAATCTTCATAATGGTCTGCGGAATAATCGTACCGGGTATCGGACAGAAACTCACAATGATCGGAACCGGAATGATCATTATGGCAATAGGAATCTTGTTACTTATCGGTGTTATTAAAATAACTGAACTCGTGATCAGACTTCTTGCACTGATCTGTAAGTCGATTATAAATAAAAGACAGGAGAAATAAGATGAACAAATTTATAAAATGGGTCTGCATTGTATGTGCGGCAATTATCGTTTTAGGCCTGGGTTCGATAGGTGTGGGAACACTTTTAGGCGGTAAGGTTTTCGGATATGCTTTTAATTTCGGATCAAAAGAAATATATACGAGTAAAAATATTGTGGAAGACACGGTCCAGATCAATCCTTTCAGTGAATTGTATCTTGAGTCGGATGCATCAAACATAATCATAAAGCTCGGTAACGAAAATAAGGTAAGTTACAGAACAGTTGAAGAACTGGTTCCCGAGATCACTGAAAACGATGACAGATTATCGATCATATCCAAAAGAAAAACAACTTTCGATTTTAATATGGGATTTAACAATAATCAGTACATTGAGATCGAAGTTAACGAAGCGGGACTTAAGAACCTTAATGTGATCGTTGCTTCAGGCGACGTATCAATTGAAGATCTTGATATTGAGGGTATGATCAAATCTTCCTCAGGAGATATCGCCATTGTCAACTGTAAAGAAGGTAAGGATATTGAATTAAAAAACAGCAGCGGTTCAATTACTTTAACTGATGCGAATTTCGAAAACATTACACATAAACAGAGTTCGGGCGATACCGAATTCGAGAGAGTAGAAGCTAAAACAGTGATCATGGGTCAGAGCAGCGGATCTACTGAAATCTATTCACTCAAAGCTGACAGTCTTGAGTCACGTGTTACCAGCGGTTCCTGTAAAATCAGCAACAGCGAAGTTCCCGATCTGAGCATACATGTTACCAGCGGTCAGATCAATGGAAAATTCATCGTTTCGGACAATATTTATTTACATGCCACAAGCGGAGATGTAAATTTCGAGATCGAAGGAAAAGAGAACGATTATAACTACGCAATCAAGGCCACATCGGGAGATATTAAAATAGCTGATACCAAAATTGAAAAGAAATACGAGAAGGATAATGGCAGTGATAACACGATTACCGTTGATGCTACTTCAGGTGACATTGTTATTGGATTTGTGGATGCTGATTGATTTAAAATAATATCTTAAATTTTTGTTGACATTTTAATATCAATCGGTTAATATATTATTTGTCCGCGACGAACGGACAAATAAATGCGATAGTGGTGCAGTTGGTAGCACACGACCTTGCCAAGGTTGAGCTCGCGG
>CACZOG010000248.1 GCA_902782715.1 uncultured Lachnospiraceae bacterium
ATGCTTTCATGGTTGCGTTTCCGACCTTCAATGAAGGTTTCGGACTTCCGATAATCGAGAGTCTTGAACGAGGCACACCGGTACTTGCATCGGATGTTCCCGTGCTAAGGGAAGTCGGCGGAAAATACTGCGATTATTTCAATCCTTACGACTATAAGGATTTTACCGATAAACTCACTGAATATCTTGATGATCCCAAGAAGTATGACAGGGCAAAAGAAGCGATAAAAGATTTCAAACCTTTTACCTGGAAAGAAACCTCGGACAGGATCATAAACGCGCTCGATTCGCTTAAGAAAGAGGAGAGAAAAACTCTTAAGAATGTCTCTCAGATGGTGATCCTTACCGCAAGAGTAGAGAACATTGCAAGGAGCATTCCGTACATCGAAGAGTACATGCCTTTTATAGACAAACTCCTTCTTTGCTGCCCCGATAAAGTCGCAGATGAAATGAAGAATATAAGCACGAAGAGAGTAAAGATCGAGGTTCTTACCGATGAAGAGATCTTAAACGGCGCACCGCTTCCCGAAGATCACGGCACAAGAAATTTCTTCTTAAGATGCCTTGCGATGAAGAGTGACAAAGTCGATGATGTATTCATAATGAGCGATGACGATTACAGGCCGCTTAAGAATGTTTCTGCAGATTTCTTCGTAAGCGATGATTCGTACAAAGCATATTACTGCTATGAACTTGAAGAGTGGAAGGGCATGGTCGGAAGCCAGACTTCCTATGACAGATATATTTACAGAACAAGGGATTTTGTAAGAGAGAACAGGTATCCCGGATACATGTATTCGAGTCATATGCCCCAGATCATCGAAAAGGCACTCTATCTTAAGATGATCGATGAGCATAAGGGGATCGAGAGCACGGGACTCGATGAATGGAGCAGTTATTTTAATTTTGTTCAGGCAAAATATCCCGATCTTATCGAATCAAAGCCTTATGTCACACTCTGCTGGCCGGGCCTTGCTACCGACTGGGATATGAAGGTTAAACAGTCGGAATACGTATTCGAGAATTTCTACGATGCGTTATATAAAAAGGGTGAGATCTTCGACGGACTGTCAACGGAATTCGGTGACAGGACCGCAGAAGAAAATCAGATCAAAATTGACAGGATAACGAAGAGAAATAACGAATACTTCGATTGGAAAAACACATACAACAGATACGTGAACAAAATAAAGAAGGACAGACTTGAGATACCTTCTTTCGGAATATATACAAACGAAAACGGCATCAGGATAGGTGCTCCCGAGAGCATCGAAATGCCGGCTGAAGCAGTTATGCATCTTCCTTTTACATTCGTCGGAGACAGAGAAGGCTTAAGCCTTCAGCTTGTGATCTCGAATGACAAGGCAGCGATAATCAAGACTCCGGTAATGAATCTTGATCTGGAAGAACTTAAGAATATCGATAACTGCTTCGATGTTGTATTGACCTGCGGAGAAAAAGGAACCGGGAAAGGAAACTATTCTCTGATAATCAGAGTTGATGACGGCAAGGAAACCATAGAGCGTAAAACCGCTTTGAAATTAACCTGAAACGATAAGGTTTGGGAGGAAAACATGGGTGATAAAAACGTGACCGTAACGGATATTTCGACAATCAACGATCACATAAGCAGGGAAGCTGAAGAATTAAAGAAAAGAGATTCGAAACCCGATATCGACCCTGCAAGGATACTGGATAAAGAACTTGTACTGATCGATTCCGTTATGTCTGAAGACGAGACGGAATTCATCAACAATTTCTGCAGAAAATTATTAAAAAAAGAACCCGAGCAGGCTGACATTGACAGTCTTTCGAACAAGCTTAAAAAGAATCCCGATCAGGAAGCTTTGATATACGATTATGTATATTCTTCCAAAAAGGTAAGTCCAAAGATTGAAGTTGTCGGATTCAGCAGGGCAAATTTCAAAGACCTCCTTTCGTTTGACGGAATGGAGTTCGTTGAGCAGTGCTTCCTGCTTATCATGCAGAGAAAAGTGGATGAGGGTGCAAGGAAGCATTTTTC
>CACZOG010000249.1 GCA_902782715.1 uncultured Lachnospiraceae bacterium
AAAATGCACTGTATGCGGCAGCAGGCAAGAGCGTAAAGATAAAGGATATCCTTGATAACAATTTTGAATTCATGGCTTTTGACTGTAACGGCATACCGTTAGAAGACGAATCCTTTGACATTGTTGTCGCAAATCACATGCTCTTTTATTTTGACAAGCCGGACAGTGTTTTATCCGAAATAAGCCGGGTATTAAAAAAGGGCGGAAGCCTTTATGCGAGTACATACGGAAGTTCCCATATGAAAGAGATTACCGAACTTGTCAAAGAGTTTGATTCGAGAATCGCCCTGGCGGCAAAGGATCTTTATCTTGTTTTCGGCCTTGATAACGGAGAGAAGATTTTAAAGAAGCATTTTAAGACTGTCGAGAAGGTATTGTATGAAGATTATCTTCTTGTTGACAGACCGGAACCTTTGCTTGAATACATAATGTCCTGCCACGGAAATCAGATAAGATACATTCCCGACAGGTATAAGGAATTCAAAACATTCGTCGAAAAGAAAACGAAAAAGGGATTTAAAGTTACCAAGGAATCCGGTTATTTCAGGGCTTTGAAGGGATAAAAATATTTTTTTTGAAAAATTTTCAAAAAAGTACTTGCACATTACGTAACGTAACCCCATATAATGTAAACATGAGATAAGATTTTAACATTGCAATTGCAAATAAACCAGGTTCATGTTTAATGAAAGGAGTTAATTATGACTATAATCGTTACAGGCGGTGCGGGATTTATCGGAAGCAATTTTATCTTCCATATGTTAAACAAGTATCCCGATTACAGAATAATATGTCTGGACTGTCTTACTTATGCGGGCAGTCTATCCACGCTTGAACCCGTAATGGACAATCCCAATTTCAGATTTGTTAAAGAAAGCATTACGGACAGAGCAGCTGTTGAGAAGCTTTTCGAAGAAGAACATCCCGACATGGTTGTTAACTTCGCAGCTGAATCACATGTTGACCGTTCGATCGAAAATCCTCAGGTATTCCTTGATACGAACATCATCGGTACAAGTGTACTTATGGATGCATGCCGCAAATACGGCATCAAGAGATATCATCAGGTATCCACAGACGAAGTATACGGAGATCTGCCTCTCGACAGACCTGATATGTTCTTTACGGAAACAACTCCGATCCATACATCTAGCCCTTACTCATCATCAAAGGCCGGTGCAGATCTTCTGGTACTTGCATATCACAGAACATACGGCCTGCCTGTTACGATAAGCCGCTGTTCAAACAACTACGGACCTTATCATTTTCCCGAGAAACTTATTCCTTTGATGATTATCAATGCTCTTCATGACAAGCCACTCCCCGTATACGGAGAAGGACTTAATGTCAGAGACTGGTTATACGTTGAAGATCACTGCAAGGCAATCGATCTGGTAATTCACAACGGAAGAGTGGGCGAGGTTTACAATATCGGCGGACACAATGAGATGAAGAATATCGATATTGTTAAGCTTATCTGCAAAGAACTCGGTAAGCCCGAGAGTCTCATTACATATGTAACGGACAGAAAAGGTCACGATATGCGTTATGCAATCGACCCCACAAAGATTCACAACGAACTCGGATGGCTTCCCGAGACCATGTTTACAGACGGAATCAAGAAGACCATAAAATGGTATCTTGACAATGAAGCATGGTGGGAGCCCATCGTATCGGGAGAATATCAGAATTATTACGAAAAAATGTACGCAAACAGATAGTTTAAGAAGGGAGTCGGAATATGTCTTTTGAGGATATGATTTTAATGATATTGGGGTTCAGTGCTTTGCTTTTGTTAATCGGCCTGATAGTCAGTATTATTTCCGGTATAATAAAAATCATGCGCATTGTAATCAACTGCCTGATTATCAACAAAGCCGGAGATGATTTCTGGAAAGGTCTGATTCCTTTTTACTGCAGATATGTTTTATTTGATCTTGCATTTAATCACAAAACCGCTGTTGTAATGTTTGTTATTTACATCGTGTCAAATATAATGATGTTTGGACTCGGCGTTATAATGAAAACGATGGAATACATTGCGGAAACATATAACGATATTCAGACGATTACAGATACGTTTATGGTTGTTGCTTTGGTTATGGGATCGGTTAATCTGCTGATATGGCTTGTTGTACAGGCAGTAAACCGTTTTTATTCCTTCGCAATAGCAAGAGCATTCGGACATGAAACCGGCTTCTGTATCGCCGCAATCTTTTTCCCGCTTATAACATCTGCAATTCTAGCATTCGGCTCAAATGAGTATGTTTCGGACGTTACGGAACTTTTTAAAGAAGAATACTGATATTTAAAAAGTTTAATAAAGAATTATAAAACAGTGTATTTCGGATATTTATTCGAATACACTGTTTTTTTATAAAAATATATTGACAGGAGAAGTGCGATTGTATATTATGTATTACAACAACTAATACAAAACATACAAACGTAATACAAAGAAATATAAATTACAGAATATGCATTTTTTAACGGAGGTGCATTATGAATAAAAAACAGATTGCCAAATATTTAATATTCGTTTTCATTACAGCATATGCGATTCAGATCCCTGCTTCGATATTTGCCGTTAAACATCCCGATATGACAGGAAGAACGGTATTTCAGGCAGGAATGATGATCGTAATGTTTACTCCTTTTTTCGGAACCCTTTTTGCTAAAGGAACTTTCAAAGGAATCGGCTTTAAACCGAAATTCAAAGGATGTGCGTACCTTTTACCTTTATGTTACTTCTGCCCTCAGATAATCGCAGCCGCAGGAGCCCTGATCTTTTATCTTATCTTTCCCGATATGTTCGATATGACAGGATCCTATATGCAGAGCTCTCTTCCGGCAGGAAGTGATTTTATGAAGGTTCTTGAAAGCCAGGGCATAAATTACCTGACATATGTTGCGATCGTAACACTCCAAGCCATTACATATGCTCCCATTATAAACATGCTTCTGGCACTTGGAGAAGAAGTAGGATGGAGAGGTTTTCTTTATCCCGAACTTAATAAGGGTATGGGCAAAGTTCCCACATGGCTTCTGGGCGGATTTATCTGGGGAGCTTTTCATTTCCCGAGCATGGTGATCGCAGGTTACGAGTACGGAACCGATTATTTCGGATTTCCTGTAGTCGGCATGCTTATATTCAGTGCATTTACGATCCTTTTGGGATTGATCCTTGAGATCGTTTATGATAAAACCAAATGCATCTGGTATCCCGCACTTTTACATGGTGCTGTTAATGCCGGAAATTTCGTCATGCTGTTTTATAATGTTAATGATGCGGATAAAGCGGGCAGATTAACAGTTTTCGGACCTATGTTTAATGGTCTGATAGGAGGAATACCTCTTGCTGTAATTGCAGTAGTTCTCGCTATAATAGTATTAAAAAAGAAAAAGAACGCGGAGGCGTAAGAATGATAATTAAAATAAATGATTATTCGGATGTTCCGATCTATATGCAGTTAAGGAACCAGATAGTCATGGGAATATCATCGGGAGAACTTGCACCCGGAGAGCAGCTTCCTACCGTAAGAGCACTGGCTCTGGAAATAGGTATCAATACCATGACGGTTTCGAAAGCGTATCAGATATTAAAATCCGAAGGCTACATTTTGACCGATCGAAAGAACGGAGCAAGGATAAGACCTGAGATCAAAAAAGAATCCGAACTTTCCGAAGAAAACAAAAACGAGCTTATGCGTATCATAAGCGAGGCGAAGATCTCCAAAATAGACAGGGAATCTTTTATCAGGACGATCGAAGACATGTGGAAATAAAGAATCAGGCTATTTAGAAAGGACTTATTATGAATGATTTCCTTATTGGTTTTATGATGTTTATATGTATGGTACCGACGGCACTGGTACTGCATTTCATGATCTATCCAAAGGACTGGAAAAGTAAAAAAAGAATATTCGGAGTTAATAACAGAAGTGAATTTCAGGGTGAAAAGGAAAGCGAGTTTATAGAT
>CACZOG010000250.1 GCA_902782715.1 uncultured Lachnospiraceae bacterium
GTTTCAGCCTGAACTGACTGAGTTTTCCTTCGGATCTTACAGGAAAGCTTTTACCAAATGGTTCATGAACGGAAAGCCTTTCTGCGCAGCAAGAAATTCATGCGAAGTAATAGCCGTTTACAATGCCCTTCTTAACATGAAGCTGGCTGACGAGGAGCATAATTTCCCCAAACTTTTAAATTATTTCGAAAAAAATGCCACGATCATGAAAGGTTATTTCGGAACATCTTTCGCAGGAATAATAAGGTTTTTTAAGAAGAATGGTTTTGACCATAAATGGTACTGCGGAAAGAATATAACGCGTGAGAATGTTGACTTCCTGCAGGAGAACTACGAAACATATATTTTCATGTCGTATAACAATACCGAGAATATCATCGACATGATCCATACGATGTGCATCACGCTCGAAGATAAAGGATATTTCATACACAACGGATTTAACGGGCTTGTTTTCTTCCCGACGCTTTATGATGCGGTTGTTAAATACAACGAGAGAAACGGGTACTTATCGAGACCGATCATTGTTATGGGGATTAATAAACCCGGCGCAGCAGCCGAAGTGAAAGAAAACATAGCGGATGAATCATCTGAAAACATTGAGAATGAATCATCTGAAAAAAGTGAAAATGAATGAATAAAATGATCTGATTAGAGGAAATGATATGAAAAGAATGAAGAGATTACCAATATTTCTTATGTTTGTGACATTGCTCACTCTTCTTTTTACAGGGTGTACAGGCAATGTGAAACTTGACGGAGACAATTCCATACTGCCTCAGGGTTCGAATATTGAGATAAATTACGATAACAATTTTAATTTTGAGATCAATGATTCAAGTAAGACTGTTGAAGATGAATCGGATGCAGATGAAGATGAAGACGATGCTTCCGTTGAAGAGGATTCTGACAGCGAAGATTCAAACAGCGGACGCGGATCTGAGGATTCTGTCAGTGAAAGCGGATCAGACGAATCTGACAGCGGAAGAGGAACCGATGAAAGCGCAGACAGCGGACGCGGAAGCGATGATGTGTCCGATAATTCGGATAATGCAGATACAGCAGATAAAAACGCTGCAGATAATGATTCAGCTGCAGGTGCTTCGGATGAATTAACCGTAACAGAAGACGGAGAATACACTTCCAAGGATGAAGTAGCTTTATATATCCATACATTCGGACATCTCCCTTCGAATTACATCACCAAGAAGGAAGCGCAGGATCTCGGATGGGATTCGAGTCAGGGAAATCTTAATAAAGTTGCTCCGGGCAAGAGCATAGGCGGTGACAAGTTCGGTAACAGAGAAGGCCTTTTGCCCAAGAAGAGCGGAAGACAGTATTACGAATGTGATATCGATTATAAGAAGGGCAAGAGAAACGGCAAAAGAATCGTCTTTTCAAATGACGGACTGGTTTACTATACGGATGACCATTACGAATCATATACGCTTTTATATGAATAGCATATATAAACATAAGAAAATTATCATTCTTTTATAAGGCCGGAAGGAATTACTTTGAAGACTAAGTTTGATTTTACCAAAGAAGAGAATAAGAGAGCACTTGTCTATGCTGCGGCAGTATTTGCGATACTGCTTTGGATTCCTCTTTCCGTTACGAAGAATGTTGCATATGACCAGTCTTACACTGTGGCTATGGTAAGACATTCTTATTCGGAGATAATCACGCTTTGTTCATATGATGTTCATTCGCCCTTATATTATTTTATAGCCAAAGTCTTTTATGATGTTTTGTTTAAGCAGATATTTGCTCTTAAGATCTGCTCACTTTGTTTTATGGCTTTTTACATGTGGATCCTTGCATTTCCTTTCCGTAAGGAATTCGGAAACCGCATGGCTTTCTGCATGATCGTTCTTTCGACATTTCTTCCTACATTCCAGACACACAATACGGAGCCGAGAATGTATTCGATGGCAATTGCTTCTTTTACGGCGGTTGCTTTTCTGGCATATAAACTTCTCAAAGAATTCAAGTTTGAATATGCGATAATGTTTTATATTGCATCTGTTTTCTCGACATATATTCATACCTATACGATGCTTGCAACGGTCTTTTTGTATCTCGTTATGGCGGTTGCAGTTATCGTAAAGAAAAACGACAGGAAGAAGAGAATAATCTGGTTCCTGATCAACGCAGTGCTGGTTTCGTTATCTTACCTGCCATGGCTTTTCTCGCTGCTTTCGCAGTTTGGCACAAAGAGTGATTTCTTAAATGAAGAATATAACACCGTATATTACATTAAAGATATTCTTTACGAGAATTTCTCCAACATAATGATACCCAAGAACAGGGAAGTCATTGCATGGCTTGTGATCCTTTTATTTACGATAGTAGTTCTGATCATTAAAAAGACTCCTTACATCGGATATATCCTGACAGGGCTTGGAATATACGTTGTGACTGCTGCGATCGGTATCTTTTTATCGGTAAACAAAGTTCCGTGTTTCATGGGAAGATATTTAAGCTGCATAATGCCTTTAATTCTGTTTGCGATAGCAGCTGCACTCGACAGGATTAAGATCAAATACATTGTGGCGGGTGTTCTGGCATTTGCCGTTCTGGCGGGTGCGCTTATTTACAGAGACCGTATCAGATACGAGTTTGATGACGGAATAAACAAATACATCACTTTCGTTAAAGAGAATTTCACTCCGGATGATGCAGTAATGTACGGAGACATTCATAACGACTGTCTGAGTATTTTTGCACCGGATACCTATACGTATATCTTCGGTTACAGGGATGAATTCAATCCTTTTGATAATGATGAGACATTTATTGACTTAAGCCAGTTTGACAAAGTAAGAGGCGATATCTGGCTGGTTTGTTACGATCATAAGAATCCCGGCTGGTTCCTTGACTGTGATTACGATAAGGTTTACGGATTCCATTATCTGTATTATGATGTTTCAATCTATAAGATTTATAATTTCAGAGAATAAAAGGTTTATTCGACTTTTTGATTAAAAAGATACACCGTCTGGGTGTATTGTTTTTAAGTTGTTTACTATAAAAATCAGTAAATAGCTTGATTTATAGCTTTTTTTATTGTTTAAAAGATACGTTAAGACTTAAATGGCTATAAATTCGTTGCGAAGCGGAAGAATTATAGCTTGTTTGTCTGAAAAAACGGAAATGAGATTGATAATAGCTATAAATTCAAGTGAATAAGAAGGATTTATAGCTTTTAGTACAGCGAAAATGAAGAAATAGATTAGAAAAGGCTATAAATTATGGGTAAAAGTACAAAATTATAGCTTTCAGCATTCCTCAAAAAAGGATTTTTGATAAAAAAGGCTATAAGTTGCAGTAGCAATAACAAAATTATAGCTTTTAGCATTCCTCAAAAAAGGATTTTTGGTAAAAAAAGCTATAAGTTTCAGCGGCAATAATAAAATTATAGCTTTTAGCTCGCCAGAAGAATATATGTATGAAAAAAAGCTATAAACTCCGCCAAGTAAGCAGGCTTTATAGCTTTTCAGTCCATATAAAAGAGATATGAGAAATATATTCAGATATGTATATAGATTTAGATATAGATACAAATACA
>CACZOG010000251.1 GCA_902782715.1 uncultured Lachnospiraceae bacterium
TATTCGCATTATGTTTTAAATACGGCGGTTTCGTTTGAGTATGAAGTACCTTCCGTTGAAGAATTTGAAAAAAGGATTAAACACACTTTGGAAAAATATCCGTATCTGGTATGCGAAAAAGATAACAAAGTGATCGGATATGTTTACGCAGGTGCATACAGCACACGTGAAGCGTATACATGGACTGCGACCACGTCGATCTATCTCGATAAGGATTGTCGAAGACTTGGAGCAGGTTCTTTGTTATATAAGGAGCTTGAGAAGAGATTAAAAGAAAAAGGGATCATCAATCTTTTGGCAGGTGTTGCATATTCGGAAAAAGAGGATGAATATCTTTCGCACGACAGCTGCAGGTTCCATGAAAATCAGGGATATACGGAAGTTGCAAACATGAAAACCGTGGGAAAGAAATTTGACAGATGGTACGATCTTTTATGGTATCAGAAAAAAATATAAGAGGTGGAAAATGACACACAAAGAAAAAGCGTTAGTATATTTCGACAAACAATTTCACTGTTCTCAGTCTGTTCTGGCAGCATTCGCGGATGAAGTCGGACTTAGTGAAGAACAGGCATTAAAACTCGGAGCATGCTTTGGCGGCGGAATGCGACAGGGAGAAGTATGCGGTGCCGTTACCGGAGCGCTTATGGTTTTGGGAATGCTTTACGGTCAGTACGATAAGAACGATCAGGAAAGCAGAATGACAGCCAATAAAGTTAATGACGAGATGATGAAAAGATTCAAAGAAAAGAACGGAACTTATATCTGCAATGATCTGTTGGGATGCGATATTTCCACGCTTCAGGGCGCACAGTATGCAAGGGACAATGATCTGTTTACCGAGTTTTGCCCGAAGATGGTGGAAAGTGCGATTGAGATACTTGAAGAGATAATCGCTGAGAATAAGTAAAACTTTGAGACAGGGCATCGGGTGTAAATGAATAATAGTGAACTCTTGTTTTACAACGAATACGAACAATTTTATAAAATGACGGGACAGTCAAAGGCATTTGAGAAGTTTTGCCTGGATGCATTCGGAGAAGATTTCTCGCAGGATGGGTTTAGTGATGTTGATCAGATAAACAGAATTCTGGAGTACATTCCGAAGGGCGATGATGTACACATTCTTGATATAGGCTGCGGCAACGGAAAAATGCTTGGTTACCTGCAGGAAAAAACCGGGGCGAACATCTATGGATTTGATTATTCCGAAAATGCCATAAACACCGCAGGACAATTGTTTAAAAACAATGCGGATTTCAGACAGGGTGCTATTGGCGAAATCGATTATCCCGAAGGGAAATTCGATCTGATAATATCGATGGATACAATGTATTTTGCTCCAGACATGGAGAAGTTTGTTCTTCAGATAATGAAATGGTTAAAGAAGGACGGAGTACTGTTTGTAGGTTACCAGGAAGGCGATGTAATGCCCAAAACGGATGACGTGAACACAACGGTTCTGGCAAAGGCATTATCGAAATGCGGAATTGCGTTTGAAGCAGAAAACATAACAAGCGAGACCTACGATCTTTTAAAAAAGAAAAGGGAAGCCGCATTGCTTCATCAAAAGGATTTCGAAGATGAAGGAAACCGCGAATGGTTTGATCTTCTGCTTCTTCAGACAGAGGGTATCTTAAAGCCTTACGATTCGTTTGCAAAAGAAATGGCAAGGTACATTTATATTGTCAGAAAATAGCTTTTGAATTTTAAACTGAGATTGGAGATAAAATGAAAGCATTAATAGTAAATTGCAGTCCGGTAAGAACCGGCGCAACGGCCGAAATAGTTAAGATCATTGATTCAGAGATCAGTTCTAAATACGATACAAAGAGCATCTGCATAGACGACTATTCTTTTGCCTTTTGTAAAGGATGCAGAGCCTGTCATAAGACTGCGTTATGTGTTATGAAAGATGCTTCTGTAATACAGGAAATAATGAAAGAGTTTGACGATGCGGATGTTATCATATCAGTTGCACCGTCCTACTGGGCAGATATTCCCGGACAATACAAGGCTTTTATAGACAGATGTACGCCGTGGTGCAATACGCACGATCCGCACGCAACGATCAAACCCGGCAAGAAGGGTTATGCCGTGGCTTTAAGAACGGGTCCGAGTATGCCTGAATGCGAAAGACTTATCGGAAGTATCGAGCATTTCTACGGACATCTGGAGATTGAATGCTGCGGGCATCTGGGACTCACTTCTGTTGAATTCAAGGAAAATGTTGAGCCAAGAAAACAGGAAATAATTGATTTCTGCAAGATGATATAATGACGAATTTCTTTTAAGGATAAGATATGGAAATAACAAATTTTATTACTGCAAAAGAATATCTGGGAATGCGTGAATCAGTCGGCTGGAGTGTGTTCCCCGAAGAGGAGGCCCAAATGGGCCTTAATAATTCGTATGTGGTATGTATAAGGGATAATGATAAACCTGCAGCTATGGGAAGGATCGTTTGGGATCATGGTTATGCAGTTCTTATCGCAGATGTTATAGTTGCTCCTGAATATCAGGGCCGGGGTCTTGGCCGTTTGGTCATGGAAACCATAATGAATTATATAAAAGAACAGTTAAAACCCGGATACAGAATAATGGTCAGTCTTCTTGCCGCACACGGAAAAGAAGATTTCTATAAGAAGTTTGGATTTATAGAACGTCCGAATGAATCGTTCGGACCGGGAATGCATCAGTGGCTGGAAAACTGATATGAGGAAGAAAGATGAGTATGGTTTTAAGGTTGGAAAGTACCTAAGAAATTAGGTATTTTTTTTATTTTTAAACGTGACATACTGATGTCATGTTTGGTATGATAAGGTTATTAAGGAGTTAGGAAATATGAAGATAGACAGACTTATCGGAATATTATCAATATTGCTGCAAAAAGAGAAAATCACGGCACCGGAGCTTGCTGAGCATTTTGAGGTTTCAAGGCGTACGATCAATCGTGACATTGAGGACCTTTGCAAGGCGGGAATACCGATACAGACCACACAGGGTGTCGGAGGCGGAATCAGTATCATGAGTGGATATCGACTGGACAGAACGATTCTTACGTCCAGGGATATGCAGATGATAATGGCGGGACTTCGAAGCCTGGACAGTGTTAGCGGCAGCAGTTATTACAGTCAGCTTATGGAGAAAATCCAGGCGGGTTCTTCGGAACTTGTCAGCGGAAAGGAATCCATATTGATTGACTTATCATCCTGGTATAAAGCATCATTGGCGCCAAAGATATCGATGATACAGGATGCAATCGAAAACCGACAGCTGTTGAAATTCAGATATTTTGCTCCGTCAGGAGAGAGCGAGAGAACGATCGAGCCGTATTACATAGTTTTTAAATGGACCAGCTGGTATGTTTACGGATGGTGTCTTAAAAGAAAAGACTACAGATTGTTTAAACTTAATCGAATGGACAACGTTAAAATAACTGATAAAACATTCGAATGTCGAAGCGTCCCGCTTCCCGATATGTCGGCAGAACTTTTGTATCCGAGAAACATAAGGGTTAAAGCCCTCTTTGAACCGGATATGAAATGGCGGCTGGTGGAAGAATTCGGTACTAAATGTTACAGCGAAACAAAGGACGGAAAACTTCTTTTCATCGAAGATTATTCGGATATGGATAATCTGGTTTCGTGGATGCTGACATTCGGAGATAAAGTAGAAGTACTCGAACCGGTTGAAGTTCGGGAGAGATTAAAAGAAATGGCTGACAATATGATCAAAAGGTATGGGAGGAAAAAGAAATGAGCAATATGGAAAGATATGAGATCAATGAACAGTGGGCACACTCAGGCCTCGTAAAAGCAGGGGACTTCTGCTTCTTAAGCTACTGTGTCGGAAACATCGGCGGAACGATCGAAGAGCAGATAAACGGTGCTTTTGACAACATGGAAGAAAGACTCGCCATGGTTGACCTAAAACTTGAAAACGTTGTTCAGATGGA